>JAFATP010000054.1 GCA_019243895.1 Alphaproteobacteria bacterium | reverse complement strand
CGGCGCAGCTGCATCCCGGAATGTATGAAACGATGGGCGAAGTGGATCTTGTGCTTGGCAATCAGGAGAAATTGGAGAGAAAATATTACCAGATCCCGCCCTTCGGCGAGGCTAAAGCGCTGGTCAACGACATCATGTCGGTCAAGGAAACCGCCGCGCACCTGGTGACGTCGTTCGAGGGTAAGGCGCGGGCGTTCGTTCAAGTCCAGAACGGCTGCGACCACCGCTGCACGTTCTGCATCATTCCCTTTGGCCGAGGTCCCAGCCGCTCCGTGCCCGCTGGCGAAGTAGTGAGCCAGGTGCGCATGCTGGCGGAAGCCGGGTACAAGGAAGTGGTGCTGACCGGGGTGGACATCACCGATTACGGCAAAGGCCTGCCCGGCGCATCCACGCTCGGCCAGCTGGCGCGGCGCGTGCTGAAGCTGGTGCCAGAACTGCCGCGCCTGCGTCTTTCCTCCATCGATGCGGTAGAAATGGATGATGATCTGTTTGCGCTGCTGGCAGACGAGCCGCGCTTCATGCCGCATCTGCATATCAGCCTGCAGGCGGGCGACGACATGGTGCTGAAGCGCATGAAGCGCCGCCACAGCCGCCGCGACATTCTGCAATTCTGCGCCAAGGCCCGCCGTCTCAGGCCGGACGTGGCGTTCGGCGCGGACATCATCGCGGGCTTTCCCACCGAAACGGACGCCATGTTTAAGAACACGCTGGATCTGGTGGAGGAAGCGGCGCTGAGCTATCTGCACGTGTTCCCTTACTCGGCGCGCAGCGGCACCCCCGCCGCCCGCATGCCGCAAGTGCCTAAGGCGGTGCGGAAATCCCGCGCGGCGCTGCTGCGCCAGGCGGGTGAAAAGCAGCTGGCAGCGCTGCTACACGCGCAGAGAGGAAAAACCGTGCAGCTGCTGATGGAGAAAGAAGGCATGGGCCGCACCGAGCATTTTGCCGAAGCGGTGATTGACGGGCCATATGCGGCCGGAACGCTGGTGCAGGCGCACGTGCGGGGAAGCGACGCCAGGCGCCTGCATACAGTTGCGGCATGAGCTGGATTGCACGCCTCAAAGCGGGTTTAAGTAAAACCTCCCACCGCGTTTCCGACGGCATCAGCGGGATTTTCCAACGGCGGCGGCTCGATGAGGAAGCGCTGGAACAGCTGGAATCGCTGTTGATCGAGGCGGATATGGGCGCTTCCGTGGCGGCGTCACTGGTGGCGGGACTCGCGAAGCAGAAATTCGGCAAAGAGGTGACGGAACAAGAAGTGAAGGCCGCGCTTGCCGCCGAGATTGCTGCCATATTGAGCCCGGTCGCCGCTCCTTTGGATGTGGAAGGATATCAGCCGTTCGTGGTGATGATGGTGGGCGTCAACGGCAACGGCAAAACCACCACGGCAGGCAAGCTGGCTATGAAATGGAAAGCGGAGGGAAAGCGCGTGACGCTGGCCGCGGGGGATACGTTTCGCGCCGCGGCGGTGGAGCAGTTGCAGGAATGGGCCCGCCGCGCACGCGCGGAGCTGGTGACGGGTGAGCCGCATGCCGACCCGGCAAGCGTCGCTTACCGCGCGCTGGAGCGGGCAAGGGCGGAAGGGGCGGACGTGCTGCTGATCGACACGGCGGGCCGTCTCCACAATAAAGCGAACCTGATGGCCGAATTGCAAAAAATTACCGCCGTGTTGAAGAAGCTGGATGCGTCCGCGCCGCACGCCGTGATTCAGGTGCTGGACGCCACCACCGGCCAGAACGCCATTGCGCAGGTGGAAGCTTTTCGGCAGATGATCGGCGTGACCGGGCTCATTGTCACCAAACTGGACGGCACGGCCAAAGGGGGAGTGGTGGTGGCGCTGGCATCGCGCTTCGGATTAAAGCTGCATGCCATCGGGGTGGGCGAAGGGATGGAAGACCTGGATACCTTCACCGCCGATGCGTTTACTTCGATGTTATTAAGAAGCTAGCGTATTACGGATGCGGACGCTTATGCAGGTGGATGTGATCGGCTTTATGCTTCAGCCACATGCCAAGCCACACGCTGGCCCAGCAAGCCAGCACGAAAATAACGATCTGCCCCAAGGCATTATGAGTGAGGGCAAGCGCCAGGGAGGAACCGATAATCGGCACGGCTATCACCGATATAATTAGGGTGACCCACCACATCAGGCTGGCGCATTTGGAGCAGTTGACTGCGGCGACCGGAGTGGCGGGAGATTGCGGGGGTGGGATATCCATGCTATTTATTAGGGGGAAAAATTGATGAAGTCATTGCATAGCTAGGATAAAATAGTTAAAATTTTATTAATGTCACCGGACGCCGATATTAGCGCGCAGACCAACCATGTTTTAGGCGGCATTGCCGCCCAGCTGGCGGGAATGCCATTGTCTAAGGAACAGCGGCAACAGGTGTTCCACCGCGTGCTGGTGGAAATGGCCAATGCCGCTGGTGTTCCCATGCATGGCGCCACGTATTATGATCCGGCTGCCGTAGCGCCTGCGGAAACCGCCGGCATTGCCGATGCGCTCGGCACCCATGCCACGCCGCACCGCAACCGCATCACGCTTTCGCCGTTTGACCGTCCGGCGCTGGGAGCTTCCGGCACGGTTATTTATACCGACGCGGCAAGCGGCGAGCGCATGACGCTGCTGGTGCGCACGCGCAAACAGCCGAAGCAATGGACGTACCCGGCGGGGTATATGGATCTGCTGCCGGAAGCGCCGGTGATGTATCCTGACCGGGTGGACATGAAAACCCGCGACACGCTGGAGGAGCGCACCATAGATGCAAACGCGCTGCCGGGTGCGCCAGCCCAGCTTCCACAGGCGGCAGGGGAGCTGCCGGGGGAAGCGTTCGCCTCATTCGCGCAGGCTAAACCCGTGCTGGACGCCCATTATAAAAAACTGCTTTCTACCCATGGCTGGGAAGAGGCGGACCGGCTGATGCACGATGAGAGGCATGTAATGGGAGTGCTTGCGGCCAGCGGCATCAAGCTGCCGCAGCAACACGGGTTCGATTTTGACGCCGAAGGCGCGTACAAGCGCGAGTTGAAGGAAGAGGGCGGGCTGGACCTATGCCGTTATCCCGATGCCCGCACCGTTCAGGTGAAGGCCGACACCAGCTATGGCTATAGCTCCGGCAACTCGCACAGCTATACCACCAGCCCCCATTTTCTCACCGATCTGGGGGTGCAGGCGGTGCCGCCCGCATTGACCAAGCCGGAATCGGATATCGTCGAGGCGAAGTGGATTCCGCTCTCCGCCATTCTGCCAAAGGATGGCCTCTACGTGGTTCAGGATAAACAGGGCCGCATGGTGGATGCGCTGGACCCTTATTGCATTCCGGCGCTGGAGCGTTCGCTGCATGCCTATCTTGACCAATGCATTCAGGAAGCGTCCGGCGGGCAGTACGAATCGGCGCTTGGCGTGCAGGCGGCGCTTAAGACGTGGAGCGGCTGGGTTAAAGCTTATCGCAATGACGCAGGGGCTGCGCGTGAAGCCCTTTCCGAGCCGTTGAGCAACGAGGGCCGGATGGCCTCGCTGGCAGGGCCGGAAGGCCGCCGCCGCATGGAAAGCTTCATCGATGCCGCCCATGCCCTGAGCGCGAGCGCCTTATCATCGCAACAGGCAGTGGTGCAGCATTTCAATCGCTGATATATTCGCTTATTACTCTTCCTTCCATTTCAAAGCTATAAGGATGCCCATGAAAGCCGAGATTCTTTCGCTTGCCTCACAGATTGCCGCTTCGCAAACTTCACTGCGGAGGTATCTTTGACTGGGATGCCGCGCTGCTGCGACGCGAGGAATTGAACGCGCTGGCCGAAGACCCCGCCCTTTGGACCCATCCGCAAAAGGCGCAAAACCTAATGCGGGAAAAAAACCATCTCGATGAGGTCATCGGAGGGTATGAGCGCTTGGAGCAGGATTATAAAAATCATATGGAGCTGGCGGAGCTGGGCGACGCCGAGGGCGACGCCGCGGTAGTGGAGGAGGCGGAGCAGGGCTTGCGCCAGGTAGCCGATGCGCTGAAAACACTGGAACTGGAAAGCCTGCTGTCCGGCGAGGCGGATGCCAATGACTGCTTCATCGAGATCAATTCCGGTGCGGGCGGCACGGAAAGCCAGGACTGGGCCGAAATGCTGCTGCGCATGTATACGCGCTGGGCGCAGGCACGCGGCTTCAAGGTGGAGCTGGTGGATGAAACGCGGGGGGAGGAGGCGGGCATCAAATCCGCCACCATCAAGGTGATAGGCCATAATGCCTATGGCTGGGCCAAAACCGAATCCGGCGTGCACCGGCTGGTGCGCATTTCGCCGTATGACAGCAATGCGCGGCGGCACACCAGCTTCGCCAGCGCGTGGGTGTATCCGGTGATTGACGATAAGATCGAGGTGACGGTGAACGACGGCGACCTGCGCGTGGATACGTTCCGCGCCTCGGGCGCCGGCGGACAGCACGTGAATAAAACGTCGAGCGCCATTCGCATCACGCATATGCCGACCGGCATCGTGGTGCAGTGCCAGAATTCGCGTTCCCAGCACGCCAACCGCGCCGAGGCGATGGCGATGCTGAAGGCCCGGCTTTATGAGCGGGAGCTGCGCATCCGCGAGGAAAAAGCGCAAGCGGTGGAGGACACCAAGACCGATATCGGCTTCGGCCACCAGATTCGCTCTTACGTGCTGCATCCATACCAGATGGTGAAAGATTTGCGCACCGGCGTGGAAACCAGCGACACTCAGGGCGTGCTGGACGGCAAGCTGGATGCGTTCATGAGCGCCGCCCTGGCGGAGCGGGTGGCCACAAAAACCGCTGGCTAGGTTATAACTTTATGTACTAGGTTTATACTTAAGTTATAACTTGCCAAGAGAGATGGTTATGCAATCGGTTAAACTTATTACTATCGGCAATTCCACCGGGGTCATTCTCCCGAAGGAAATTCTGGCCTTACTGAATTTGGCACCGCAAAGAATCACCCGTTTATCGATGGCAACAAGCGTACCGCTTATGTGGCCACGCGAGCATTTCTGATGTTGAACGGATTCGATATTCACGCCACCAAGGAGGAAAAATACCTGACTTTCTATGCATTGGCCGAAGGCTCGCTCAGCGAGAATGAACTCGCGGCATGGCTTGAGAGCAAGGTGTATCAACCGGCATGAGCGCGCGCATCGTGGTGGCCATGTCGGGCGGAGTGGATTCCTCGGTGGTGGCGGCGCTGCTGAAGGAGCAGGGCCATGAGGTGATCGGCATCACGCTGCAGCTATACGATCACGGTGCGGCGGTGGGCAAAAAGGGCGCGTGCTGCGCCGGCCAGGATATTCAGGATGCGCGCGACGTGGCAGATCGCTTGGACATCCCGCATTATGTGCTGAATTACGAGAGCCGGTTCCGCCAGAGCGTGATGGAGGATTTCGCCGATTCCTATCTTGCCGGGGAAACCCCTATTCCGTGCGTCAAGTGCAACCAATCCGTCAAATTCCGTGACCTGCTGCGCGTGGCGAAGGAGCTGGGGGCTTCCGCGCTGGCCACCGGCCACTACGTGCAGCGCAAAGAGGGTGCGGCAGGGGCCGAGCTGCACCGGGCCGCCGATCCCGCGCGCGACCAGAGCTATTTTCTTTTCGCTACCACACAGGCGCAGCTGGACTTCCTGCGCTTCCCCCTGGGCCATCTGCCAAGCAAGCAGGAAACCCGCGTGCTTGCCGCCCGCTTCGGCTTAAACGTGGCGGAAAAACCGGACAGCCAGGATATCTGCTTCGTGCCGACCGGCGGGTATGCCAAGGTGATCGAGAAACTCCGCCCCGGTGCGCATGAGCCGGGCGAGATCGTGCACATGAACGGCACCGTGCT
>JAFATP010000021.1 GCA_019243895.1 Alphaproteobacteria bacterium | reverse complement strand
GGTTTGCAGAACCTGCAAAATTATTAAAGGCTTTAGAAGCATTTTTTAAACTTTTCCCGACATCACCTATGTGATCAAACATAGTGGTGAGCCCGTCAAGCAGAGTCTCCATTGTTTCTACTATAACTTTCTGATTTTGTGCTTGCTGCTCTTGAATGAGCTGTAATTTAGCCAGAGAAAGTAATCCAAGCAGAGTAGTCGGAGATGCGAGTGTCATGCCTTTAATTTGAACTTTATTTAGAAAGTCAGGATCAGCTTGGCGCATATGAGCGTAAGCAGTTTCATTGGGTACGTACATAACGCTAATAATACAATCAATGGATTCGCCGCGCCCCGCAGCTTTATAAAAATTACGAACGGCTCCTTCATAATCCTTAGAAGCAAGACTTCGCAAATGCTCATTCATGGAGCGGGCAAATTTTATTAGCGTGTTTTTATGCTCTTCTTCTGTTTGCGCTTGGGCAATCTCCAATACGAATTTTGAAGCTTTGCTATCAATTACCATTACATGATTTCGAGGAAGAAAGACGAGGCAATCCGGGCGCAAACGGCTACCTTCTTCATGTCCTGCCAAAGAATACTGCATTATAAAATCTCGGCCTGGTTCCAAACCGAGATTTTTGAGTGCGTTTTCAAGGCCAATTTCCGCTAATTCTCCTGCGCCTGATGGCGTTGAGAGAGTGCGCCAGAGGGTGCCAAGCGTCTTATCTTGCTTTTCGTCGCTGACTTTGAGTGCCGCTACTTTTTCCACGATGACCTTGAATTCTTCCGTCAGCTGCGTGGTGGTTTGCTTCGTGCGTTCTTCGGTCTCCTTTTTAAGTACTTCTGCTTCCCGCTTGTGATCTTCCAGGAGCTTGTTTGAAATCTCGTTGCTGGTTTTAACCGTTGCCGCCTGCACGGCGTTGAGCGTTTCTTTTTTGAAGGCCTCCCAATCCGCCATACGCTCGCGGAAATCAAACAGCTTTTGCTCCGCCTGCGCCAACTTGCGGTCTGTTTCCCCTTGTGCCTGCAATGCGCTGTCACGTTCTTTGACAGCCTGGGCTACCCGCACGTCCGCTTGCACTAATTTTCTATATAATAAAAAAGCCGCAGACGAGCCTAATGCCGCCATGACCAGCGCTAAAGCGAATAAAACATTCATGACAATTTCCTAAAGTTCCATTATGGAAAGGAATTATATAGAAAATTATGGACACAACCACACAAAATTGCGCTGTCATTATCTTAGCCGCGGGCAAGGGCACGCGCATGCGCTCCGCCCTGCCCAAGGTGATGCACCGCCTGGCGGGGCAGCCGATGATCGCCCATGTGCTATCGGCCTGCGCCCCGTTGCAGCCGCAAGCGGTGGTCACCGTGCTGGGGCCCGGAATGGAATCCGTGAAGGAGACCGCGCGTAAGGCGTATCCGGCGTCGCAGTTCGCCCTGCAGCGCGAGCAGAAAGGCACCGGCGATGCCGTGCGCGCCGGCATGGAAGCCTTGCCGGATTTCGACGGCGAGGTGCTGGTGGTGTACGGCGATACGCCGCTGTTGACGCCGGACACGCTAAACACCCTGCTGCAGCGGAAAAAGGAACAGGGCGCCTGCGTGGCCCTGTTGGGGATGCGCCCGTCCGACCCCACCGGCTATGGGCGCCTGGTGATGCAGAAGGCGGATTACGTGGAGCGCATCGTGGAATGCCGGGACGCCACCGCCGCTGAGAAAGCCCTGCCCTGGGTGTGGGGTGGGGGGATGGCGTTTAACGCGGAATTCCTGCGGCGCGGCTTAAGCGGGCTTACCCCGTCCGCCCGCACGCAGGAATATTATCTGACGGCGCTGGTGGAGATGGCGGCGGCGGAAGGAGAGCCCGCGCTGATGGTGCCGATGGGGGTGGAGGAGGCGATGGGCATTAACACGCGCGCGCAGCTGGCGGAGGCCGAGGCCGTGATGCAGCAGCGCCTGCGCGCGCGGGCGCAGGCGGAAGGCGCAACGCTGGTGGATCCCGCAAGCGTGTTCCTGGCGGCGGATACGAAGCTGGGGCAGGACGTGGTGGTGCAGCCTTTCGTCACGTTCGGCCCCGGGGTGGTCATCGGCGACGGCGCGGAAATCCGCTCTTTCAGTCATATCGAAGGTGCGCATGTGGGCGCGGATGCCGTTATTGGCCCATTTGCGCGGCTGCGCCCCGGCACGGTGCTGGATGCGGAAGTGCATGTCGGCAATTTCGTGGAGCTGAAGCAGACGCAGGTGGCGCGTGGCGCGAAGATCAATCATTTGAGCTATGTCGGCGATGCGGAGATCGGCGAGGCGGTCAATATCGGGGCGGGCACCATCACCTGTAATTATGACGGGCTGCACAAGCATCGCACGGTGATCGGCGCGCATGCGTTCATCGGCTCCAACACTTCGCTGGTGGCGCCGGTGGCGGTGGGCGAAGGCGCGGTGATCGGGGCAGGCAGCGTGATCACCGAGGACGTGCCGGCGGACGCGCTGGCGGTGGAGCGCTCGGGCCAGCAGGTGAAGCCCGGTGGCGCCAAGCGCCTGCGGGAGCGCCGGAGGGAATCCTGAAATATGCGAATGCAAACCATGTTTAGGCTGGATGCGGTACTGATAACGGCAGGGCTTGCCCTTTGCCTGATACGGTTTGCCACGGCTCCCAGTAGCGACATCACCATCAGCGTCGATAATCACCTCGCCTATGTGCAGTATTTCGTGGAGCATGGCCGTATCCCCGCACCCGACGCCTGTTGGGAATGCTATCAGCCGCCATTGTATTATTTCATCGCCTCGCTTGCGTATAACATGGCATCAGTGCTCCACATCGCCCCCGATATAGGAGTGCGGTTCTCGTCGCTTTGCTTTTACATGGGATTCCTGTATTTCGGCTGGCGCTTGCTGCGCGAAACGATTTTCTCCGCGCCTGC
>JAFATP010000195.1 GCA_019243895.1 Alphaproteobacteria bacterium | reverse complement strand
GAGATGCGGCGGACGGTGGAGGAGTTTCACGCCATCGGCGCGGCGGGCGTGGTGCTGGACATCAAGACCGGCGAATTGCTGGCGATGTCGTCATTGCCGGATTTCGACCCGCATTTCCCTTCCCGCGCCGGGGATGCCCAGCGCTTCGACCGGGTGGCGCTTGGCACCTATGAAATGGGTTCCACTTTCAAAAGCTTCACCTTCGCGCTGGCGCTGGAATCCGGCATCGCCAACCTGCATAACGGCTATGACGCGAGCAACCCCCTGCATTACGCTAACTTCACCATCACCGACTCGCACCCCAAGCGCCGCTGGCTTTCCCTGCCGGAGATTTACGCCTATTCCTCCAATGTCGGCACCGCGCGCATGTTTCTGGACATCGGCACGCACCGTCAGAAAGAATTCCTGAACAAGCTCGGCATGCTGAAGCCGATCGATTTCGAGATGCCCGAACATGCGCAGCCGCTCTATCCCAAGGATTGGAAAGAGATCAACGGCATCACCATCGCTTACGGCCACGGCATTTCCGTGACGCCGCTGCACCTGGTGCGCGGCATCGCCACGCTGGTGGGCGACGGCACGCTGGAGCCGCTCACCGTGCTGAAAGACGGTAACAAGGACAAGGCGCGCGGAGAGCGCGTGATCAGCGCCCAGACCGCATTGCAGATGCGCCGGCTGATGCGCATGGTGGTGCGGCACGGCACGGCGGGCAAGGCCGACATCGCGGGATACCGCGTCGGCGGCAAGACCGGCACGGCGGAGAAAGTGCAAGGCGGAGGCTATAACAAGGACAATAAAATGGCGTCGTTCATCGGCGTCTTTCCTATTGACGCGCCGCGCTATATCGTATTGGTGATGATCGATGAACCGAAGGGCAATAAAATCACATTCGGCTTTGCCACCGGCGGGTGGATTGCCGCTCCCGCCGTGGGCCGGGTGATTGAACGCATGGCGCCGCTGATGGATGTGAAGCCCGGGTTCGACGTGGCCGGAGACGACGCTGAGCAATACTGGGTCGATACCGAGAAACGGCCCTCCTCTCCACCGCTTCCCGGCCTGCGCACCGCCGCCTATGTCCGACCTGTCGCTTTCGTCACTCGCTAGCGCGCTTGGCATTGCGGCTGACCCACGCTGGGCGTATCGTCGCGCCGGCAGCGTGGTGGCGGATTCGCGGCACGTGCGCCCCGGCTATATCTACGTGGCTATCTCCGGCACCAAAACCGACGGGGCGCTGTATATCGACGATGCGCTGGCGCGCGGCGCGGCGGCCGTCGTGGCGGATCACGTGCCGCCCAACCTGGCCGCCGATGCCTGCCTGTTGCGCGTCGACAATCCGCGCGTAGCCCTGTCACGGCTGGCGGCGGCATTTTATCCCCGGCAACCGCAGCACGTGGTGGCGGTGACAGGCACCGACGGCAAAACCTCCACCGCCGATTTTTTCCGCCAGTTCGCCGAGCGGCTCGGCCACCAGGCCGCCGCCATCGGCACGCTGGGGCTGGTGGGCGCGCATCGCGCGGCGCTCGGCGAAGGCACGCATACCACGCCCGACGCGCTCTCCCTGCATGCCATGCTGCAGCGCTTGAACGACGAAGGCTACACGCACGTGGCCATGGAAGCCTCCAGCCACGGGCTGGATCAGCACCGGCTGGACAGCGTGCGCCTGCAGGCCGCCGCCGTTACCACCATCACCCGCGACCACCTGGATTATCACCGCACGCCGGAGGCCTATTTCGCCGCCAAGGCGCGGCTGTTCAACGAGGTGCTGCCGGAAGGGGCGGCGGCGGTGCTGAACGCCGACGATGCCAGCTTTCATGCCTTGCACGGGCTGTGCGCGCATCGCAGCATGCGCATTTTTTCCTACGGCAAGGCGGGTTCGCATCTGCACGTGGAATCCATCACCCCCGTCCCCCTGGGACAGGAAGTCGCGCTTACGGTTTTCGGCGTGAAGCACCGGCTGACGGTGAAGCTGGTGGGGCCATTCCAGGTGTATAACATACTGGCCGCCCTGGGCCTGCTGGCGGGCGCAGGGATGGATGTGCAGGCCGCCGCCGAGCTCCTGCCGACGCTGGTTTCGGTGCCGGGGCGCATGCAGCGCCTAGGCGTGCACCCGCACGGCGCTTCGATCTATATCGATTACGCCCACACGCCGGGCGCGCTTGCCACCGCGCTTCGCGCCCTCAGGCCGCATACGCACAACCGGCTGGTGGTGGTTTTCGGCTGCGGCGGCAACCGCGACAAGGGCAAGCGCCCGGAGATGGGCCGCATTGCCGCGGAGCTGGCCGACGCGGTGATCGTGACCGACGACAACCCCCGGCACGAAGACCCCGCCGCCATACGCGCCGAGATTTTAGCAGGCTGCCCGGGCGCCAAAGCCATTGCGGACCGGCGCGAGGCCATTTATGCTGCGCTGTCTATGCTGCTCCCGGGCGACGTGCTGCTGGTGGCCGGCAAGGGACACGAAACCACCCAGATCATCGGCGATACGAGCTACACGTTCGACGATGCGGCAATCATCCGCGAGGCGGCAGGCGCATCATGAAGGCATTATGGACGGCAGAGGATGCCGCGGAAGCGACGGACGGCGTCACCGGAGGAAATTGGCAGGCCAGGGGCGTCAGCATCGATACGCGCGTGACGGAACCGGGAGAATTGTTTGTCGCGCTGGCGGGCGAGCGCATGGACGGCCACCGTTTCGTCAAAGACGCCTTCGGCGCGCAGGCGGCGGCGGCGCTGGTGAGCCAGATTCCCCCCGGCGCGCCGCGCGACCGGCTGCTGCTGGTGTCCGACACGCTGCGCGCGCTGGAAGATATGGGCCGCTTCAACCGCGCGCGGGCGCAGGCGCGCATCGCCGCCGTCACCGGCAGCGTGGGCAAGACTTCCGCCAAGGAAATGCTGAAGCTGGCGCTCTCGGCGCACGGCTCCGCCTTTGCCGGGCACGGCAATTTCAATAATCACATCGGCACGCCGCTGAACCTGGCCAACCTGCCGCCGGAAGCCGCATTTGGCGTATTCGAACTGGGCATGAATCACGCCGGGGAGATTGCGGCGCTAAGCAGGCAGGTGCGGCCGCACGTGGCGCTGATCACCACCGTTGAGGCGGTGCATCTGGAATTCTTCGCCTCCGAGGACGATATCGCCGATGCCAAATGCGAAATCTTTCAGGGCATGGAGCCTGGCGGCATCGCCGTGCTGAACCGCGACAACCAGCATTTCCCGCGCTGCCGTATGCGCGCCACCGCCGCGGGCGCGGAGATCCTCTCGTTCGGATTTCACGCGCACGCCGATTGCCGCGTGCTGAGCTGGCAGGCAACGCGCCAGGGATCGCAGATACGCGCCGCCATCGGCGGGCAGGAAGTCAGCTACGCTTTGAATGCGCTGGGCGAGCAATGGGCGCTGCTTTCCGCCGGCGTGCTGGGCGTGGTGCAGGCGCTGGGGCTGGACATTCGCAAGAGCGCGGCGGCGCTTGGCGCATTCCGCGAATTGCCGGGGCGCGGCCGCCTGATTCCGATTCCGCTGAAAGGCGGCGAGGCGCTGCTGGTGGATGACAGCTATAACGCCAGCCCCGCCGCCATGCGCGCCGCGTTCGGCAAGCTGGCGGCGCTGCGCGCCTCCGGCGCAGCGGCGGGCCGCGTCATTGCCGCGCTGGGCGACATGCGCGAGCTGGGCGTGCGCGCGCCGGAGCTGCATGCGCAGCTGAGCGCGCCGCTGCAGGAAGCCGGCGTGGACGTGGTGTTCACCGCCGGGCCGCTGATGCGCCATCTCTTCATCGCCCTGCCGGAGCATATGCGCGGAAGCCATGCCGAGGACGCCGACGCGCTGGCGCCGCTGCTGATGGAGGCGCTCAAAGCCGGCGATTGCCTGCTGATCAAAGGCTCGCACGGCAGCAAGATGTATGAAATCGCCGAAGCCTTGCAGAAGGAAGCGGCCGATGCTGTATAATCTCCTCGCGCCGCTCTCCGAATATTTCCAGCCGTTCAACCTGTTCCGCTACCTGACGTTCCGCAGCGGCGGCGCGGTGTTCACGGCGCTGATCTTGAGCTTCCTGATCGGCCCCGGCATCATCCGCTGGCTGAAGGCCAAGCAGCGCGAAGGCCAGCCCATCCGCAGCGACGGGCCGGAGAGCCATCTCATCAGCAAGAAAGGCACGCCCACCATGGGGGGGGTGATGATCCTGATCTCGGTGACCGTTTCCACGCTGCTATGGGCCGACCTCACCAATCTTTACGTGTGGGTGGTGCTGCTGGTGACGCTGGGCTTCGGCGCGGTGGGATTCGCCGACGATTACTTAAAGCTCACCCGCCGCAACAGCCGCGGCCTGCCCGGCCGCATCAAGCTGCTGGCGCAAGGGGGAGTGGCGCTGCTGGCGACGCTTGCGGTGCAGTGGATCACCCCGCCCACGCTGGCGTCGCATCTGGCGCTGCCGTTTTTCAAGGGCGTGTTTATTGACCTCGGATGGTTTTATTACGGATTCGCCCTGCTGGTGATGCTGGGCGCCTCCAACGCGGTGAACCTCACCGACGGGCTGGACGGGCTCGCCATCGTGCCGATCATGATCGTTTCGGCTTCGTTCGCGCTGATCGCCTATCTGGTCGGCAACGAGGTGTTCGCCAACTATCTGCAACTGCATTACGTGCCCAAAAGCGGCGAGCTGGCGGTGTTCTGCGCGGCGCTGGTGGGGGCAGGCATGGGATTTTTGTGGTTCAACGCGCCGCCGGCGATGGTGTTCATGGGCGACACCGGCAGCCTGGCTTTCGGCGGCGCGCTGGGCATTATCAGCGTCATCGCCAAGCATGAGATCGTGCTGGCGATCACCGGCGGACTGTTCGTGCTGGAAGCGATGAGCGTGATGATCCAGGTGTTTTACTTCAAGCGCACCGGGCGGCGGGTGTTCCGCATGGCGCCCATTCACCACCATTTCGAAAAGCTGGGCTGGCAGGAGCCGACCGTTGTCATCCGTTTCTGGATCATCGCCTGCATCTTCGCGCTGATCGGGCTTTCCACGCTGAAACTGCGATGATCACGCTTTCCCGTTATCGCGGCCAGGCCGTGGGGGTTTTCGGCTTAGGCAAGGCCGGGGCGGCCACCACCACTTCGCTGCTGGCGGGCGGCGCGAATGTCTATGCCTGGGACGACGCGGAGGCCAGCCGCGAGGCGCTGCGGCGGACATATTCAACCGCGCGCATCCTGCCGATCGCGCAATGGCCGTGGCGGGCGCTGGCCTCGCTGGTCTTAAGCCCCGGCGTGCCGCTGACGCACCCAGGCCCGCACCCGGCGGTGAACCTTGCGCATAAGGCGCAGGTGGAAATCATCGGCGACATCGAATTGCTGTTCCGCGCCTGCCCGCGCGCCACCTATATCGGCATCACCGGCACCAACGGCAAATCCACCACCACCACGCTGGTGTCGCATATCCTGAAATCGGCGGGCAGGCGAGTGGAGACCGGCGGCAACCTCGGCACGCCCGCGCTTTCGCTGGCGCCGCTGGGCGACCAGGGAATCTACGTGCTGGAACTTTCTTCCTATCAGCTCGACCTGCTGAAGAGCGCGCGGTTTCACGTGGCCGCCCTGCTGAACGTGACGCCGGATCATTTGGACCGGCACGGCGACATGGAGGGATATTTCGCCGCCAAGCGGCATATTTTCGACCGCCAGAAAGCGGAAGACGTCGCCGTCATCGCCGCCGAGGACGCTTATACGCTGCGCGCCGCCAAACTGCTGGCGGCCGAAGGCGAAGCCCGCGTGGTGAAAGTGGCCGCACAGCCGCTGCTGCACGGCATCGATCTGCGGGAAATTTCCACCCTCACCGGACGGCATAACTGGCAAAACGCGGCAGTGGCGTATGCCGCCGTCCATGCGCTGGGCGTGCCGCACCAGGCCATCGCCGATGCCCTGCGAAGCTTTCCCGGCTTGAGCCACCGCATGGAATTGGTGGACGAAGTGCGGGGCATACGCTTCGTCAACGACAGCAAGGCCACCAACGCCGAGGCCACGGCCAACGCGCTGGCGGCGTATGACGCCATTTACTGGATTCTCGGCGGCAAGCCGAAAGCGGGCGGCATCGAGGCGCTGACGGATTTTTTTCCGCGCATCCGCCATGCGTTTTTAATCGGCGAAGCCAGCGAGGCGTTTGCCAAAACGCTGGACGGCAGGGTGGAACATACGCGCTGCGGCACGCTGGACGTGGCGGTGCAACACGCCGCCGCCATGGCGCTGGCGCACGCCGCGCCGCAAGCGGTGGTGCTGCTTTCGCCCGCCTGCGCTTCGTTCGACCAGTTTCGGAATTTCGAGGAGCGCGGGGAAAAGTTCCGCCAGTTAGTGGCAAACGGCGAGTGGCGGGCAGCGGGTGACGACGCTCACCCGCCACTTTTCCCCAGCCGCTCCGAGCAACGCCATGCGTCTTGACCGCACCAATACCGGCGTAATCGGACGCTGGTGGTGGACGATCGACCGCCCGGCGCTGGGCGCGCTCACCTTGCTGATCGTATTCGGTTCCATCCTGGTGACGGCGGCGAGCCCTCCGGTGGCGCACCGGCTGCACCTGCCGATGTTTTATTTCGTGCATCGCCACCAGGTTTTCCTGGCGCTGGCCTTCGCAGTGATGCTCGGCGTGTCGCTGCTGCCCGCCGTGGCGGTGCGGCGGCTGGCGGTGCTGGGGTTTGCCGGAAGCATCGTTCTGATGATGCTGGTGCCGGTGATCGGCACGCAGGTGAAAGGCGCGCATCGCTGGATTTCACTCGCCGGCGTTTCCATTCAGCCCTCTGAATTCATGAAGCCCTGCTTCGCCGTGGTGATGGCATGGATCTGCGCGGAAAAGCACCGCCAGGTGTCATTGCCGGGCAACAAGATGGCCATTGCGCTTTATGTGCTGGTGGTGGCGCTGCTGCTGGCGCAGCCGGATTTCGGCATGACGCTGACGGTGACGGTGATGTGGTCCATCCAATTTTTCCTGGCGGGGCTGCCGTTCTTCTGGGTGCTGGTGCTGATCGGCGGCGGGGCGCTGGGCATTGCCGGGGCCTATCATTTCTTCCCGCATGTGGCGGCGCGCATCGACCGCTTTCTCGATCCCGCCTCCGGCGATAATTACCAAGTGGCCAAATCCCTGGAAGCATTCAGGAACGGCGGCATTTTCGGGCGCGGCCCCGGCGAGGGGGACGTAAAGCAGTTCCTGCCGGATTCGCATACGGATTTCGTGTTCTCGGTAGCCGGCGAGGAATTCGGCATGGTGTTCTGCCTGATGATCGTGGCGCTGTTCGCCTTCGTGGTGCTGCGCGCACTTTACCGCGTGCGCCAGGAAACCGATCTGTTCGCGGTGCTGGCGGTGACGGGGCTGGCGGTGCAGTTCGGCGTGCAGGCGATCATCAACATGGGCGTGGCGGTGAACCTGCTGCCCGCCAAGGGCATGACGCTGCCGTTCGTGTCTTACGGCGGATCGTCGGTGATCGCCATTGCGCTGGGCATGGGGATGCTGCTTAGCCTCACCCGCAAGCGGTTCGGCATTACCGGCGGCAGGCGCGTATAGATTGTTTAACCTCATTCGCCATATAAGAACCGTAACCGTTTCCGGTATGACAATCTTGGTGTTGAATCGAGACTATGCTAACCATGTTGCCGCATGAGTTCCGCGCATGACGCGGGTGTTCGACCAATGGATGAACCTGTGCGGCGTCAGCGGCATTGCGCTCTACCTGTTCATGCAATGGTATATCATGCGCGGACTGGCCTCGCGGCGCGGCGCGGTCAGCCGCGCGCTGCGGCTGATCGCGGTGGCGATGATATCGGCGCCGCTGTTTTTCACCTGGCATTTGAATAATAACCAGCTGGTGATCGCCGGGCTGGCGGTGGCGGTGGCGGCGGGCATTTACATGCGCCGCCGCCGTTCGCACTGAACGTTGATTATCCCAGATCGACGGTGTCGGTTCCGCGATTCCGCGAAGTGGCGGAAATCACCTTTACCGCTTCCGATGCGGTCGCCAGGGCTAAAGTGATCTGTACATGTAAAGGCATGTGAAGATTTTGTGACAAACGATTCCCAATACTCCTTGCGGCGAGCGC
>JAFATP010000126.1 GCA_019243895.1 Alphaproteobacteria bacterium | reverse complement strand
CCCGGCACCAGCAGCAGCGGAATAACCAGCCGCGCTCCCAGCTGATTGGCCAGCCAGCTCACCAGCCCGCCGCGTCCGGAGCCTTGCTCCGCCACGCCCAGCACCAGCATGCTGGCGTCGTAATCCTCCGTCGCCGCCGTGACGATGGCCTCGCCGATCTGGCCGTCGCGCAGGGAAACGCTGGGCATGATCCCGTAGGTTTCATATGCCTCCGCGGAGAGGCGCTGCAGCAACGCCTCCGCATCCGCCCGCTGCTCCTCGCGCATGAGATCGGCCACGGCGTTCAGGCTCTGGAAATCCGCGGGCAAAAGCACGTGAAGAATCTCCACGCGGCCGCCGCGTACCACCGCCTTGGCGCAGGCCAGCCTGAGCGCCACGCGTGATTCGGGCCGCTCGTCCACGCATACCAGATATTTTGGAGGTCTGTTCTGGATTGTCACCGCCATGCCTTAAATCCTTTCCTTCATTATACCTTCTCCAGCAGGCGCGTGGCCGCCCATCCCGCCAGCAGCGCCAGCGCCACCGCCGTCATGCCGTACAGCGCCGGATAATGATGCGCCATTCCCGCCACCAGCGCGTCCAGCCCGCTTTTCTCCACCTTCACCGGCAGCACCTGCATGCCCGTAAGCTCGCCGTCGCTGATCAGGTAAATCTCCACCGTATAATCGCCGGGCGCGATGGTATCAGGGAACGGCACCACCGTTTTAAACAGCGTCTCGCCCATGAACGACAGCGGCAGTTTTTCGCCGTAAAGCCTGCGGGATTGCTGGTATTTCAGGAACGCCGCCGAGAATTCCGGAAACAGCGCCGCAAGCTTCGGGTTCTGCGGCGGAGCGAACAGGCTTTCCTCGCCGATGCGCAGGCGCCGGAACAGCGCATCGGTGGCGGGGAAGGCCATGTCCCTGTTAGCGGCAACCGTATAAAAATCCGGTATGCTCTTGAAGGTCATCTGCGCACCGTTCACCCACATGCCGGCCACGCGCTCCTTGCGCCGCACGGTGTAGGTACGCTCCGGCCCGCGCACCACCACCGCCACCTCGCCCGGCTCGTTGCGCGCGCCGAAAATGAACAGGCGCATGCCGGTGAATCCGGCGTCGATGGCGATGCGATAGGTGGAGATGTCGGCCACCAGCGGCGCTGCCTGAACAGGCGGGAAAAGCGCTATCGCCAACAGCAGCGCCACCAGCATCCGCCGCATTATTCGGCCTCCACGGTGAAAAGATTCTCCGGCGGAATGAACAGCCCCATCGCCAGCTTAAGCGCCATCAGCAGCACCAATCCCGCCAGCAGCCCGCGCAGGCGGGAAGCCGGCAGGCGCGCGCCCAGCTTGGCGCCCGCGTGCACCCCCACCACGGATGCGGAAAGCAGCAGCAGGGCCAGCACGATATCCACGGTCTGCGTGGTGATGGCTTGCAGCAGCGTCACATACGAGGTGATGAAAATAATCTGATACAGCGAGGTGCCGATCACCACCGAAGCGGGCATGCCGAGCAGGTAAATCATCGCCGGCACCAGGAAAAATCCGCCGCCCACTCCCATGAAGGACACCATGAGGCCCACGCATGCCCCCACCGCCAGCGGCAGCAGCAGGCTGACACGGATGTTGGAGCGTGCAAACTCCCTCTGCCACGGCAGCCTGGCGCGCCATTGCGACGGCGCGTGCGGCGCGGCGATCACCTTCCGCTTGTGCAGGAAGGCGCGCACGCTTTCGGACGCCATCATTCCTCCCACCAGCGTGAGAAACACCACATAGGCCAGTGAGATGATCAGGTCGATGTCGCCGTTCGCCTTCAGCCAGCGGAACAGCACTACCCCCAGCGTGGAGCCGGCCATGCCGCCCGCCAGCAATATATTGCCCATCGGAAAATCCACGTTGCCGCGCCGGGCCTGAGCCAGAAAGCCGGAAAGCGAGGAGGCGATGATCTGATTCGCCGACGTCGCCACCGCGACGGCTGGAGAGATGCCGATGAAAATCAGCAGCGGCGTCAGAATGAACCCGCCGCCGACGCCGAACATGCCCGCCAGCACGCCCGTCAGCCCGCCCAGCGCCAGGATGGCGAAGATATTCACGGAAATTTCGGCAATGGGCAGATAGACCTGCACGGATGCTCCTTACGGCACTGGCGGACATCGCTGGCCTAAACCATTACCCTCACTCCGTGGGGTATGTCACGTAATTGCTGAAATACTGGTAGATTTCCTTTTCCAGCTCGGCGTTGGCCGCTTCCATCAATTCCTTCACCATGCGGTTATAGAGCGCCTTTCGGGCGGCAGGGCTCGCGCTTTCCGGCAGCGTGTCGAAGCGGGTGGCTTCCACGTGCAGGCTGGCCTCCGACATGGGCTGATCGCCATAGACGCGCATTTCCACCAGCAGCCGCGCATCGTAACGCGCCGCCTGCTCGTCGGTGAACGGCGCCTGAATGCCCTGCGCCTGCGGCGCCAGCGGCGTCGCTTTCACGTTGGCGTCCTTAATGATAACCTCCAGAATGCGGTCATTGCCCACCGGCCGCAGCCGTTCCTTGATCCATTGGTGCATCGCCTCCGCCGGGGTGGTGGAAAATTTTTCCTCCACTGCGCCCGCGGGCGAGTGATATTCATCCACCACCTTAATGCTGGAGACGGCAAGATAAATGGGGGCCGCCTTGGCGAAGCTGAGCGGCGCTGCGGCGGGCTTGGCGGTGGCCGGCGGTTCCAGGCAGGCGGCCAGCGGGGCGAGGGTCAGCGCACATCCCAGAATCATGAATGATCGACGCATATTCATCTCCTTCTTAATTAGATCGTTGCGGAGGGCAGCTTTGCATCCGGCGGGCGCACATAGAGCGGAAGCGGTTCCAGCCTGCTCTCCGGCCGTGACGCCGCCAGGCGCGCCAGCATGGCGGCATCCGGGCGCGCCTCCTGAACATAAGACGTTTTCAAGGCGTCCGGAAGCAGGAAAACATCGCCGGTGATAAATGCGCCGGAGGGAATGCGCGCGTGTAATGCGTCCGGCGGCAGCAGCACCATGTCGTGTTGCGCCGTAGCGATGCCGGAAACCATAAACGCCTGCGCCGCCACTTCTCCCTTCCCGGCGTTCATCACCGCCCACACCGTGCCGGAAACTCCGTGAAGCGCCGCGTTTTCCGCCAGCGCGTGCAAGGTGTTAACGCCATATGCCGGGCACCCGGCGGCAAGGCTGATGCCCAGCGCCGCGCTCAAGCCGATGCGCAATCCGGTGAACCCGCCCGGACCCGCGGCGGCAACCACCATCGGCAGGGCGGCATACTCCAGCGCCGCTTCGCGCATGATCTCGGCAATGGCCGGCACCAGGAGCTTCGCCTGCTGCCCCTCTTGCGGCATGTGCCGCTGCGCCGCGACGGCGCCGTCGCGCAGCACCGCCACGCTGAAGCCGCCCCCCGCCGTTTCGATGGCTAGCACTTGGTTTACAATCGAAGTTTCATTCATGCGGCACCATAGCGCGTTGTCACAAAACCGTCACCCGTCCATTCTCAGAAATGTCACGGGCGGATGCAAGCGGGCGGTGATATTCTGTCATTAAGGAGAATTCCAAATGACAGATACCCCATTGACCGGCGGCGAAGCCGCCAAAAAAGCCGAAGCTGACCGCGTCCTGAGTGCAGGCGAAAAAGCCGCCCAGGGCCCGGCAAGGGGAATGCTGGACCAATTAAGCCATTCGCTCCAGCAAAGCTTTACCGATCCGCAGACCGGCGGCTTGGATTTTAAAAAGTTGGCTTTCGTCGGCGGCATCGGCACGCTCGGAACGGCCGTGGGCGTCACCATGGGCATTGCTCCGATGGTTATTATCGGCGGCGGAAGCCTTATCGGCGCCTATCTGGGAGCGGACGCATTGTTTAACCTCCTCGGCTGGAGAGATGCAGCGAAATTGACTCCGCCGCCACTTCCCAAGCCTGTCGGCCTGAAGCCCGCGGAAGGTTATAATAGCACGACCGACATGAATGTTCCGGGCAAGGGAGAGGTGA
>JAFATP010000108.1 GCA_019243895.1 Alphaproteobacteria bacterium | reverse complement strand
CCGCCAGCGCCCGCATCAACATCCGTTTCAACCCGCTGCACGATTCCGCCAAAATGGCGGCGTGGGTGCGCAGCGTGGCCGCGCGCCACGCCGGGGATTTCAGCCTGGAGGTGCGCGTCACCGGCGAAGCGTTCCTGACGCAGCCGGGGGCGTTCACCGCGCTGGTGGCGGAGGCCGTGAGCGAAATTACCGGGCGCAGGCCGGAGCTTTCCACCACCGGCGGCACGTCGGACGCCCGGTTCATCAAGGATCTTTGCCCTGTGGCGGAATTCGGCACCACCGGCAAGACCGCGCATATGGTGGACGAGCGCGTGAAGGTGGAGGATTTGCTGCTGCTGACGCGGTGCTATGAGGCTATCGTGAAGCGCTTCCTTTGCCAGGATGATGCATCGGGCGCAGAGCGGTAGAGACTTGATTCACCAGTTCATCAACGGCTGCAGTTCCGCCAGGAGGATGACGGTTAAAGTGCCGGTGATTCGCCGCAGGCGTGCGGTAAGTGGCGAGCAGGCGCAAGCTGCGATTGCCCACGGCGACGGATTAATCAGGAACGGCACGCGGGCAATGTAGGCCGCCTCGGCGTAAGGCTGCCTCAATGAGGCCGGAAGCGCGGAAGCGTCCATCAATAATCCACTTTCATCAGATAAAGACCGTCCGGCGGCGCGGTGGGCCCGGCGGCGGCGCGGTTACGCGCGGCCAGCGCGGCGCGCACATCCTCCGCCGTCCAGTGCCCGGCGCCCACCAGCTTCAGCGTGCCGACCATGATGCGCACCTGGTGGTGCAGAAACGAACGCGCCTCGGCGTGGATGAGGATTTCCTCGCCGCTGCGCTTCACCTCCAGCCGCACCACGGTTTTTTGCGGCGATTTGGCCTGACACCGGCTGTCGCGGAAGCTGGTGAAATCATGATGCCCGACCAGGCTCTGCGCCGCGTCGTGCATGGCGGCGTGGTGCAGCGGCCACGGCACGTGCCAGGCGCGCCCGGCCTCCAGGCTCAGGCGGGGCCTGCGGTTGATGATGCGGTAGCAATAATGCCGCGCGCGGGCGCTGAAGCGGGCGTGAAAGTCATCCGCCGCTTCCTCGGCGGCGATAACGGCAATGCCGGGGAAGCCGCACACCGCTAGATGATAATTCAACCCCTGCATGATGTTGAGCGGCGGGTAAGGGCGCGGCAGGTCCATATGCGCCGCTTGCGCCCGGGCATGCACCCCGGCGTCGGTGCGGCCCGCGCCGGTCACGCTGACCGTCTCGCCGCAGAAATGCAGCGCCGCTTCTTCCAGCGCCGCCTGCACGCTTCTGCCGGTGGGCACTTTCTGCCAGCCGGCAAGCCCCGTGCCGAGATATTCCACCGTGAGCTTGTAGCGCATTAGCCAAGCCTTGCGCCTTCAGGCACGGCGAAGCCTTGCAGCATCGCCGCCGCCGCCATGCGCTTTTTTCCCGGCCGTTGCACTTCCAGCAGGCGCAGGGCGGTGCCGTTGCCGCAGGCGACGCATAAGCGGCCGTCCAGCACTGTGCCGGGCGCGGCCGTGCTCACGCCGGGGCAGGGCACGGATGCAAAGACCTTGATCAACTCATTTTCATACGTGAAAAAAGCGCCGGGGGCAGGGGAAAGCGCCCGAATGCGGTTGCGCACGGTTTCCGCAGGCTCATTCCAGTTGATGCGGCCATCCTCCCGGGTGATTTTAGGCGCATAGGTGACCCCGTCCGCGCCTTGCTTATGCCGCGGGATTCCGCCGCCCGCGGCCCGCGCATCCAGCGTTTCCAGCATCAGCCGCGCCCCCAGCGCCGCCAAAGCCTCTTCCAGCCCGCCGCCGTCCATTTCTTCAGGAATGGAAAAGCGCTCCTGGCGCAGGATGTCGCCGGTGTCCAGTCCTTCATCCATCCGCATGATGCAGACGCCGGTTTCGCGGTCGCCCGCCATCAGCGCGCGTTGAATGGGCGCCGCGCCGCGCCAGCGCGGCAGCAGGCTGGGGTGGACGTTCCAGCAGCCCAGAGGCGGCGCTTCCAGCACCGCGCGCGGCAGCAGCAGCCCATAGGCGGCGACCACGGCGATGTCTGCCGCGTGCGCGGCAAATGCGGCCTGCGCGTCCGGGTTTTTCAGGCTCGGCGGAGTGTGAACCGGCAGGCCGTGCTGCTGCGCCACCGCCGCGACCGGGGTGATTTGCTCTTTCTGCCCACGCCCGGCGGGGCGGGGCGGGGCGGTGTAAACCGCCGCGATGCGATACGGCGAACCGATCAGCGCCCGCAGCGTGGGCACCGCGAATTGCGGCGTACCCATGAAGATAACGCGCCGGGGGTTCTGCATCTCACGGCAATGGCGCGAAAAACCGCATTAGCCTATTTGCGCAAAGGCTTTGGGAGGCTTACTGAATTCCACCCAGCCCGGCCGATCCTTATCCCGTTGCGCTTGCCTCATTACCTGTTGGTTGAAGAGATCCGTGATTTCCTTATAGATATAGGGGTCGTGGTCCGGGAGTTGGTTTACCGCCTGCTCCACCCACTGCCGATGCAGCCTCGCTTTTCCGTTCTCCAGCATTTCGGGCAGCGCATCCGGTGCAACCTCCAATTGCTCCGCCATCATCTTGTGGAGATTGGCGGTGAGATCGCTCCATCCGTTAGCATGGATTTGCGCGAGGAAAGCTTCCAACGCATCCCCTTTCAGAAAGCGTTGCTCAAGCTCTTTTCGGGGGAGGCTGTGAGACTGCCCATTATGTTCATGGGAATTTTTCATCTGTATGTCCTTGGGAAGGGTTAGTGATTGCAATGCTCGCCGTGCACATGCTCATGGTCGCCGTGGTCCTGATACGGATGGTGCTCGCGGTGGCTGATGACGCCCTGTTTCTTCATCTTTTGCAGGCGGCGCAGGATGATGTCGCGCTTCACGCGGGAAATGTGATCCACGAACACCACGCCGTTCAGATGATCGATCTCATGCTGCACGCAGGTGGCGAGCAGCCCGTCGAAATTCTCCTCGCGCCTTTGGCCCTGCAAATCGGTGAAGCGCACGCGCACCGATTGCGGCCGCTCCACTTCGGCATATTGCTCGGGGAAGGAGAGGCAGCCTTCCTTGTAAAGATGCGGCTCCTCGGAGGAGGAAAGGATTTCGGGGTTGATGAACACCCATTGCGTGCCCTTCTCCCCGTCGCTTTTCCATTCCACGTCCGCCACCATCATGCGCACCAGCACGCCCACCTGCACCGCGGCCAGGCCGACGCCGCGCTCGTAATACATGGTGTCGAACATGTCGGCGGCGAGGCGGCGAATTTCATCCGTCACCTCCGCAATGGGTTCGGATCTGGTTTTCAGCCGGGGGTCCGGCGCGATGACGAGGGGAAGAATGGCCATGAGGTTCCTAAAGCATTGTCATTCTTATTAGTATAGCTTAAAAACCGCCGCTATCAACTGCCAGATGTGTCTTTGGCCTATGACCCAGGCTGGGGAAGTCTGACGGCCGTTGATGATATATTTTCCGTAGTTACGTCTTCCACCGGCAGCATACTAAGTACGCGCCGCCTGAATTCTTGTAATCCCAGTGCCGTTAATTTTGTTACCTCTCGGACATTTTGCGTATTTAAACTTTCAGCTACTGTCAGGGCCCATTCAGGTATCTTTTCGTATCCGAAGAATTCTTTATATCCTTCAAGTGACTCAGGGGTAAGAGCGCGTTGTGCCGTGAGAATCAACGCCTGGATTCTATCCACATACTTTCCGTCCTGCTCGCTTAACGCAGGTAAAAACGGCGTTCGTCCCCGGTGCTCCATCATTTGCGCCGATCTTTCATGCTTCGCGCGCGGTCCTCATGGCTGATAAATTCAATATAGGCTTCGCATTCGTCCTGTAGCCGCTCATACAGGTTCTGATGCCTCATCGTTTCGTCCAGCAAATGGTGCTCAATGACTTGATGCGCTTTGAGAAATTGATCTATTCGATTCCAGGTGCGGATCGGCGGTCGTGTTTCCTCGGTCATAAATGTGCAAGAAGAGTTGATGCCCTCGGTGCCTAATCAAGCGCCTGACCGTTGTTCCGGGCGGCAGACGCAAAGGAAGCCACATCAGTTTCGCCGGCGGGCGAAGTCGCATTATTATTATGCGACTTGTAGGCTTTGTAGGCAGTTTGTATTTCGGCGCGGATTATAGCATGATCCTTTTTATAGGGTTCTTTTGCCAAAAGCGCGGTGATTTTTCGAGTAACTTTTAGATGGTCGATAGCGTCTGAGTCAATGCTGTCAATCAGCTGTTTTCTAAGAGACACCAGTTCCGCCTGATCGTCTTCTTTTAGACCATGGTCTATCCACTCAGCTTTGGCGTAAATGGAATCAATACCCCCATTCTCTGCTGTATCATGCATATTAAGGCGCATCTCCACGTAATGTTTTTTTCATTC
>JAFATP010000099.1 GCA_019243895.1 Alphaproteobacteria bacterium | reverse complement strand
CAAGCCCTGCCGCGCCGCTTCCAAAAAAGGTGCCGGCAACAGCAGAGCCCGTAACACCATTGAAATTAACGCTGAGATTCTTAAGCGCAGTGCGCTGAATCTCGCCCACGCGCACGCGCAGCGTCACCTGCTGACCGGATGTCACCTGCAGCAGGTTCATCACTTCCATTTTCCCCGCCGCGGAGGCCGGCGCCGCCGACGCATCACCGCCGCGCATGCTGGCCATGAACTCATTGGCGATGCGCACCGCCTTATCAGCCACGGAGCTGTTCGTCACCTGCCCGGTCAGCGCCACGTTGGCGCCCATCATTTCCACGCCGATCTGTTCATTGGGAAGAAAGTTTTTCAGCGCCCGCCGAATGGAAACGAGATCATATCCCACCTGCACGTCGTAAGACTGCAGCAGCTTATGGTTTTTGTCGAAGATGCGGATGCTGGTCAGCCCCGGCTTCTTGCCGATCACCGAGAGATAGCCGGTGCCGTGCGCATGAACGTCCGCGATGGATGGATCCGCGACAATCACTTCACCCATCGGGCTTGCGGATTTCACCAGCGTGGAACGACTGGCAAGGACATAAAGCTCGGCGGCAGCGGCATCCGGAACGGCCTGCCACACCGCGATGGCAGCGGCGGCGACGGTCACAGAATAACGCGCCCATGCGCGCTGATACCGTTTGCGTGCATTATTTTGCGTTGTCATACCCATTCCCTGCTTACTATCTGAAAGTGTCACGCTCATCGTGCCGCGGCTCCCGCCTGGGGCCAGCCTTCCGCCGCCGCCGTAGCCGCCGGGCTGCCGTGCGAATGTATGCCTTCTTCCGCTTTCACGCCGCGAATGATGATTACTTCGTCAGCCGTGCCTTCACCGGGGCGGGCTCCGCTCGCGGCGCCGGGCGCGGGCATCACCCATTTCAGGGCGCGCAACGCTTCCGCCGTCGGCAAACCCTCGGCCCGCGAAAGGTTAAGCAGTGTGATCGGCACTCCCACCGATACGTCGCCTTCATCCTGCAAGGAGCGCAAGGCAAGCGACAAGGTGCCGTTCTTCTCCGCCAGGCGGATTTTCTTCACGTCATCCTGAGCCATCTCGAGGGTGATATTGGTGGGCGCTTCCACCGTTTGCTGCTGCTGAGACTGTTGGGGCTGCTGCGGATTGCGCACCTCCGTTTTGCGCAGATTAACGGCAAGCACGCGAAGGTTAGGCAGCAGCACTTCCGAGGTGGTCGGCTTCTGTGAAGAGGTGGCATCATTGCGTTTGACGCCCGTCATCTGCTCCGGCGCTTCCTGCGGCACGTTGTGCGTGAAGACGATGTCCACGCGGTCACCCGGGAAGATATAACCGGCGACACCGGTGATAGCGTCGGTGGCAACCGTAATGGCCCGCATGCCTTTCGGCAAGCCTGCCGCAAGGAAGCTGACATCATTCGGCTTGGCAAGCCGGCTGATCATCAGCGGCTCACGCGTGTGAAATTCGGAGCGAGTCACCATGCCTTCGACGTTGGAGTCCGGCGCGCCGCTGACGATAAAATCGTTAACGACAAGGTGTTTTGGCCAAGGCTGCTTGTCTACCATGGAATTGTTCAGCACGGTGCCGATGGGAATATCGGAGCGCGCGACCAGCACGTCTACAGTGGCGACTTCGCCGCCCGGATTCGTGTTTGCCGACGCCGTAACGGCGGGCGCGGCGGGTTGCCCATAGAATTTAAGCATGGCGAGACCCACCGCCACAGCTAGCAAAACAATGGCACCAAGAATGACGAAGCGCATAAATCCTGTCAGATGCTTGAAGTCGTTTCAGTGATCGAGGATCGACCGCTGCGATTTATAAGGAAGCAAAAATGCTCTGTAAACAAAAATGTTTCTTTTTTATTATTCTCTTCATCAGTAGCTGAATTGCTCATGTAAAATGCGTTCTTCCAGGTTCCGTTCGGGGTCAAACAGGAGGGTGACACCTAGCTTTCTCTGCTCGCTTACGGCAACGGCTGTGACATCGCGCACTTCGGTGAAATCAGCTACTGCGCTCACCGGGCGCTTGCGCGCCTCCAGGATATCGAAATTCACGGTGGCGCTGTGCGGCAGGAGCGCGCCCCGCCAGCGGCGCGGCCGGAACGGCACCAGCGGCGTCAGGGCAATCACGTTGGCGCCAAACGGGATGATCGGTCCGCCGGCGGAAAAATTATACGCCGTGCTCCCGGCGGGCGTGGACAGCAGCACTCCGTCGCAAACCAGTTCCGAAATGCGCATCACGTGATCCACCGTGATGCGCAGCTTCGCCGCCTGCCGGCTCTGGCGGAACAGCGACACTTCGTTAAACGCCAGCGCATGGCTCACCTTGCCAGAGGTGC
>JAFATP010000040.1 GCA_019243895.1 Alphaproteobacteria bacterium | reverse complement strand
CTCGCGGAAACGACGCAATCCTCCGATGAAAGCAATCCCGTGGATGATGCCTTATTGGATTGCCTAGCTTTTCTAGCAAATCCCCCGTGTAATCCGCCCGCACGGAAGGGATTAGCCACACTCCAAAAAGTGGAATTCACTCTTTCCGAATTAGAAGAACACCTCCACGCTTTGCATCGCGGGGCGTCCAGGGTGGTGGCTCTGATCCAGCAAAACCGCAAGGAATTAGGAGACGGCACGCTGGTCATTGAGGATGCCCAAGCGCTTTATAATCGATCCGTGAAAGCGGCAAAAGAAATCGGGTACGAAGGGCCGTTGAACAAACCGGATGACGAAACATTACTCACCATCTTTGCCGAAGAAAAAAAGATTGTGGAAAATCGTATCCACGGCGTGGAAGGCATGCGGAAAGCGTTAAATCGCATCATCACCTATGTGAGCGCGGAACAAGAAAAAAGAAAGAATCTTGACCAGGAGCCTCCCCCGCCACCCGCGCGTAATTAAGCGGCCGATGCCTCTTCAACTGCCACCGGATTTAAGTCTTTCACCTCTCCGGTTTCCGGCGTCACGGCGGCGCGGCCGATGGAATAATAGGCGAACCCCGCCTGCTGCATGGCGCGGCGCTTGTAAAGATTGCGCAAATCCACAATCACCGGCATCGCCATGCTGTGGCGCAGCCGGGAGAGATTCAACGTTCTGAATTCATTCCACTCGGTAAGGATCACCAGCGCGTCGGCGCCCGCCGCCGCGTCATACGCGTCCGCCGCCCAGGCGATGTCGCCGCTTAAGCGCCTGCGGCCTTCCTTCATGCCTTGCGGGTCATACACGCGCAGGTGCGCACCCTGCCCCAGCAGATCCGGCAGCAGGGAAAGGCTGATGCTTTCGCGCAGGTCATCCGTGCCGGGCTTGAAGGTGATGCCGAGAATGGCCAGCGTCTTTCCGCGCAACTCCCCGCCGCAGGCAGCGGCGATTTTTTCTCCCATACGCACGCGGCGCACCTGGTTGCTCTCAATCACCGCCTGCACGATGGGCGCGGGCACTCCCGCCGTGCGCGCCAGGCCGAGCAGCGCCAGCGTGTCTTTCGGGAAGCACGAGCCGCCGAATCCCGGCCCCGGCTGGAGAAACTGCGGCCCGATGCGGTGATCCATGCCCACTCCCTTGGCCACGTCGCGCACATTGGCGCCCACGCGCTCGCAGATATCGGCGACCTCGTTGATGAACGCCACCTTGGTGGCCAGCAGTGAGTTAGCGGCGTATTTGATCATTTCCGCGCTTTCGCAGGTGGTGACGAAGAGCGGCGCGCCGTGCCCGTTGCAGATCGGCGCATAAAGCCGGGTGAGCAGCTCGCAGGCGGCATTGCTGCTCACGCCGATCACCACGCGGTCCGGGTTCAGGAAATCCTCCACCGCGTTTCCCTGCCGCAGGAATTCAGGATTGGACGCCGCCTCCAGCCGCGCGTTGGGGCGGAAGGAAGCAAGCTGGGCGGCCACGCCGCGCGTGGTGCCCACCGGCACGGTGGATTTAACCACGATCAGCGCGCCTTCTTTCGCCGCGCGCGCCACCGGCCCGATGGCGGCATTCAATTGCGACATGTCCGGCAGGCCGTCATATTCCGATGCCGGCGTGCCCACCGCGATGAACACGACGTCCGCGGGTGCCACCGCTTCAGCCACATCGGCGGTAAAGCGCAAATTGCCGCGGGTGCGGTTGCGGTTGAGAACCTCATCCAGCCCCGCCTCGTAAATGGGCGAGATGCCGGCGCGCAGCTGCTCCACCTTCGTTTCGTCCTTGTCCACGCAGGCCACGGAATATCCCAGCTCAGCGAAGCACGCACCGGTCACTAAGCCAACATACCCGGTGCCGATAACAGCAATATGCATTAGTTCAGTCTTTCAGCAGTTCCATCAAACCGGCGCGGATACGTTCTCCCAATCCGTCCTGGTGCAGGGCGAATGCGACATTCGCCAGTACATAGCCGACGCGGCCGCCGCAATCATAGCGGGTTCCCTCGAATTTGTAACCATAAACTTCTTCCAGCGGGATCAGGGCATTGATGGCGTCGGTGAGCTGCACTTCGCCTCCCGCTCCCGGCTTCTGAATGTCCAGAAGCTTAAAGATTTCCGGCTGCAGGATGTAACGCCCGATAATGGAAAGCGTGGACGGGGCTTCCTCCGGCTTAGGCTTTTCCACCAGCCCGCTTGCCTTCACCAGCCGCGCATCGCCCAGCCGGGAAGTCGCCTCATGGTCGATATCCACCACGCCGTAGTGATGGGTTTTATCACGCGGAACCTCGGTGACGCCCAGGATATTGCCGCCGACCCTTTCATACGCCTCCAGCATCTGCGAAAGGCAGGGCCGCCGGGAGAGCACCATATCGTCCGGCAGGATCACCGCGAAAGGCTCATTCCCCACCATGTGCCGCG
>JAFATP010000145.1 GCA_019243895.1 Alphaproteobacteria bacterium | reverse complement strand
TCGGCACATTCTCAGCCGATTTTGTGGACGCGCCCGATCATTTGGTTGCCGGCACCGTGCCGCTGATACCACTCGGTCTGACCGCCGAGGATGGATTAGACGCCTGGGGGCGGCGTCTTATGTATGTGGTGGACCAACGTGCCACCGCCTCGGCTAGTTGTATCGCCAAGGGATTCGTATTCGGCAATGTTATTATCAAAAGCGCCGCAACCAACGGAAAGCTGGTGGCACAGACAATGGTGCTCTACATCAGCGAGGGCCCTGGGGGACATGGCGCTTTTCCTGCCAACGGGAGCACCGTAAGCGGACGCATGAATGCCCATTCGACTGATCCCGATGCGCTCGCCAATGCATTTGTGGACAGCAACTTCAACGTGCATTTCGCCAATCCCTTTGTGTATAAAAGCCGCGATACTAAATTCGGCGGCGTTGCGCTGGTGCAAGGGCCAATACAAAACACCTGCTGCATGGGTGCAACCTGCCCCAACGCGTCCTCCTCCTCGAGTTCGTCCAGCTCCAGCTCATCAAGCCCCAGCTCTTCCAGCTCATCAAGCCCCAGCTCTTCCAGCTCATCAAGCTCCAGTTCCTCAAGTTCTTCCAGCTCAAGCTCATCCAGCTCCAGTGCTGCCGCGGCATCCGCCGCCGCGAGTGCGAGTTCCTCGAGCTCATCCAGTTCCTCAAGCTCATCCAGTTCTTCCAGTTCTCCCAGCTCTTCCAGTTCCGGTGCAGCCGCGGCTGCGGCGTCCGCCAGCTCAAGCTCGTCCAGCGGCGCGAGTTCGGCGGCATCCACTTCAGGAATTTAGTGGTGTAACGGCGAAGAAACGCCGGGGTAGCTAGAGAGGCTCGGCGGTCTGGGGCGGCCGGTATCGCAGCCAGGGAAGATGGCGGGCGAGGCCGCGGAAGATACTGTGATCATTCATCCACAACCCATATTCCACGTAACGCGGATCGCGGGAGAGATGGCGCTCCTCCGTGCGCGCGCGGAAAAAATACACGGCATTGACGCCCAGCAGCAAAATGCAGAAGCGCAAAGCCTCCCACTCCCCATTTGCCGGAATGAAGGGCACATAGAGCATCCACCAGAAAATGTTTTTCCCGACATAGGCGGGATGTTTGGTGAAGCGGTACATGCCTTTCGTCAATATACCGCGGTTCGTAAGATTGGAGAAGCGGCAGCCGAAATTAATGGAAGCGCAAGTATAGACAAAGAGGAATAGCAGCATGATGCTGCCCCACACGATTCTGATATTGGGATAATCGGCCAGCCAGGAAGTCCAGCTGGTGGAGCTGTAGGCGAGATAAAACCGCATCACCACGCTTTGGAAGGGCTGATAACAGATGAGGCAGATAATCCAGCCGAAAAGCGTCGGCTCCGTTGAGCGCAGATGCGTATCGAAAAGGCGGATGGCCAGCGTGTATCCCGCCACGGCGGCCAGCAGATCAACGGTAAAGAGCACGGAGACGGCGAATTCGAAGAATGCATCGAAATTGGGAAACTGATTAAGCGGCGCAAACGTCAGCCCATTAATGTTGCCGACGAAACTCACCCACATCAGCGGCAGGAAAAATCCCTTTACCAGCCAGCCGAGCAGATGCTGCACGATCAGGCGAAAGCGCACCCCGCGAAAGCGCCCAAGCAGGCAGCAGCCGAACCAGTAATAACTATCCAGCGGCTCGCGCATGCGGCTGTCCATAAAGAAGACATACATTGCCGACAGCAGCACCACATAGATGAAGGCGCTGGACCATATCAGTTCCAGCACGGCGCGGCAGGGATCATAATAGCTGCCGTGATATTCGGGAAACAGCCAATAGAGCAGCGCGACGAAGCCGAATGAGCCGTAAAGCCCCACCAGCTTAATGAAGATGCGCTCCGCATCCGGCGTCAGCTTATTAAAATCCAGCCCCACGGAATCGCGCCACGGCGTGCGAAGGAATATTACCTCAAGCAGCAAAACGGGAATCGCGTAAGCGAGGGTGACCAGCAGCGCGGCATCCACCCCATGCAGCCGCTGCTGGTTGCAATACCAGAGGGTGAGGAAAAACATCGCCAGGCCAATGGTATTGATAATATTATTGGTGGCGCTGGGCGGCCGGCGGGATGGCGCGGAAACGGGTAAGGAGGTGCTCACGATGCGCTGCTATATCATCCTCCTCCGCGCTTTTCAACGGCTTAAGAAGCGAAATGGCTGCGATTAGAATGTTTTGAGGGTCAAGGGCGCCATTTCTTCCCGCTGCAGGCGCACGGTGTGCGGCCCCCGCGCCTCTTTTTCCGGGCCGAAGGGTCGGAACGCGGAGAAGGAGGAAGAGGGTAGGGCGTCTATTGCGATGGCATGATACCTTTGCAAATCGGCGCTTAGCCGGGTGTAGATATCGCCGTAATGCAGCGTGCGGTCCTGGAAATGTTCGGTGAGCATGGCGGCGGTGTCGGCGGTGAGCTGGGGGATTTTATCAGGCGGCATCTGTGCCAGCGCATCGGCTGTGTGCGCCACCACCTCATCCATATCCACTTGCTTGATGCCGAGTTTGGCCAGGCTTTGTGCCACATAGGCGGAAACGAAAATCAATCCGGCGGTGCCACGCAGAAAGTCGGGATATGTTTTGCCATTCATGGTGATCTGGCGCTGGGCGAAGCCATTATACGCCAGCATGGCATACCCCGCTCCTTCCGTATAGGCGCCCCATTTGAAAAGCTTTTCCCGCAGGTCGTCCAGCGCGGTATTGGGCTTCGGATTGTATGGATCTTCGGTTTTCGCGCCGAGCGCCATAAATTTTCCGAGCAAAATGGCGGAGCCGGCGGAGAATGTCAGGGGGTCCTTGACCTGAAGCCCCGCCTCGCGGGTGTATTTGCCGGCGTTTCCGGTGAGCTTGGCGGCACCGAAGATGCGCAAGCCGATGCTGATCTGCGGTGCAAAGCGATGAACGAAATCATTGGCTTTCTGCATCAGGCCGCGCGGCGGCTCGTCATGACGCAGCGCGGAACGGGTGTCGTCGACGGCGGGCAGCTCGTCGAGCGGCCCTTCCGAGAGGAGCCCTTCATTGACCTGGTTTTTGATCTGGTTCAGCCGGTGCACATCTTTAGACTTACCGGGCCCATAGGCCATGTTCATGAGGTTGGCCGCGATATTGGACCCGGCGAAGAAGGCCGCCCCCTGATCGAATCCCTTATTGCCGCGCACGCTGGAGACCGCCACCAGCAGCTGCCCTGCCATGCCCAGCAGGCCGCGCACCATCCAGGGGTCGACCTTCGGCGGCGGCTCCGCTTCCTCCGTCAGCGGGTTGATTTGAGCGAGCGCATCCACTAATGCCTGACGATCCTTAGCGCCGCGCGTAATGAAAACCGGCTGCCCGCGCACATGCGATTCGGCGATCACGGTCTGGCCCAGATGGGCAAGCGCCTTCCGCACGGCCGGTTTATCCGTTTCACCGCGCGCATAAAAGAACGAAAGATTGGTATCCGGGCCGGGAGCCAGTTCCACGGCGGCAAGCGGTGAAGCGGAATCGCTACTGATGTATTTTTTCATGAATGTGAAGGATTTAGCGAAGCCCTGCGGTGAAAGCCTTAAAAATTCCATCATAGCATCAATCGGCACTCGGCGGAATGCACGGTATATGAATTTTCTATGACAGCGGCGGATGGCGGATGAATAAAGGGTATTTGCGGATTATTAATATTTTGCGGACGCTTTCCGTACCGCAATTTTACCCCGCTGAAGCCATTATGGAGATGGTACAAACCAGACAGAGGAGCGTGTTTATGAGCAAGAACACCATCGCAGGTACGGTTCAGGAAACCGGTGGCAAGGTTAGAGCGAAAGTCGATCATGCCCTGGGTGACACGAAAGGCGAGATGCTTGGCATCAAGGACCAGGTGGCAGGCAATGTGAAGAAGAACTTTGGTAAGATGGAGGATGCGCTTAAAAATAATAATTAAGCGCCGTCTTGCAGCTAAAAAAAGCCCGCCGGTGCGGGCTTTTTTTATGGGATGTTCTGTTTGAGCGGCCACTTGCATTTCGTAGCAAAAGCTTCGACTGGAATCAGTAAGGTTTGGCAATTATGATGTGGGGCATCCGAATTGCATAAAGCAGAAAAACTCCCCCTTCTGCACCAATCTCACCTTCCCGCCCGCTGACTTCCCGCCCCGTTGTTCTATCCTGGCGGCATGCCGCTTGCCGCCTTACGCCAAAGACGCCAGGAGATCGCCGCAGAGGTGCGCGGGCTGACCGAGGCGCTGCGGCACCTGGACGCCACGATCAGGCTGTTCGAGCAGGGGAAGCCTCCGAAGCCGAGGCAGCGGCACATCTCGCGGGCACTGTTCCAGGCCATGCGGGAGGCGGGCAGGCCCATGACGGCGGCGGAGATCGCGGAGGCTACCGGGATGGATGTGAAGCGCGTCATGGGGACGCTCTGCTACCAGCGGGAAGAAACGCTATAAGCAGCGCAAGGATGCTTTCGGCGGCATGGCGGATGGCTTTGATGTCCTCTGCCAACCCGCTGACGTTTACAACGCCCTTCCCAGCCGCCCCATCCCGCAACCCACGCCCCACCATGAAAAATCACCTCCTGCCGGTGAGGATGGTGCATAAGGGGGAAAAACTTGCTATATAATTACGCAGGTAGAGCTATCGCAATATTGCTGAGCTCCCGTTCAGAAAGGCTTCCCCATGATTAGATCTGTCGCAGTAAAGGCGAACATTCCGCCTGCAGAAATTATTATTGATGCGGGCAATATCCAAAGTGTCGACCGCCAGTGGATTGGCGGCGCTTTTGGAGTACATATAGCTTTCAACGATGGCCGTTTTGTTGTCGTGCCACATGAGCAAGCCGCTATTCTCGAAAAGCATGATATATTGCCTTCAGCGGCGCACAGCTCGGTTTGGGTTAATCCATTATGACAAAAATGGCCATAATTTAGCAGGCCATATGTAATGCCTGACGGCAAAACAGCGACAACTATTAACTCGGAAAAGCTGGCTGCGACAGGCGTAGCCCCGGAGGGCGAAGCCTGGTGCCCACGGCCGGACTCGAACCGGCACGGAAGAAACCTTCCGACAGATTTTAAGTCTGTTGCGTCTACCATTCCGCCACGTGGGCCGGGGAACTCGTAAAAACTTGGATATAAATCCTGCTTGCGTATAGCAGCGAAAACAAG
>JAFATP010000048.1 GCA_019243895.1 Alphaproteobacteria bacterium | reverse complement strand
ATGCATTTTCTGCCCCCGCAGGAATATTTCTCAAATATGCATAGCAATAACGGGGAGCCCCATGCATATCATTGGGTTTTTCGGCCAATAAAAAACATTCCCAGCCAATGGCTGGTTTAATAATCTCCGCAAGTTTGTAAGGATTCCGCGTTGCCATATAATAGCAATAGCGAAAGGGGAAAAGCCATCTATCCTTTCGAGTGGTGATATATCGCCACGTAAGGGGAAGACAGCCATACGATATGGCGAGTCGATAAAGAGCGGCAGGGGGCCAAGGCCTCAAATGCGTCGGGTCATCCCAAAATGAAAAAAACGCATGCGAGTCTGCGCGCCTATGGCTTCTGACTCGCAGCGAGCGATCCGAAGGAGTCTCCATATAAATTCGACCGCCAGGTTTGCAGACCCTGACCAATTCGCGAAACAAATCGAGAGGATCCAAAACATGCTCGAGCACATGCGAAGCCACCACCAAATCAAATACATCGTCTTCAACGGGAATGACGCGGTGTTTGGGATCAACTCGATGAAACTTCGCTTTAGGCGGGATGTGAACAGGAGGATTAATATCGCAGCCATGATGCTCGATATCGTTTCGTGAAGGACAGTATTGAATGACTTTCCACCCGAAACAACCGTAATCCAGAACTTTTGCGTTCGCTGGTACTTGTTGTACAATATTTTCCAGTGGGTGCATTAAATCACCGCACGCTGGCGGCGAGCTTATAGATGACGTTCACCTGTTCGGTCCAGAAGCGCTCGAGATCGGATAATTGCCGGTTGATCTGTTGCAGAGTGGTTTCCTGAATGCCGGAGCGTTGCAGCAAGTCCACACTGCGCGAATAAAGCTCGTCAATGCGCTCGCACAGCACCTTGGCCTTGTCGGAGAGGCGGATGCGGGTGGAGCGGCGGTCATGCGGCGCGGGAGACTGGATGAGGTAGCCGTTCTCCACCAGTTTTTTTACATTGTAGGAAACGTTAGACCCCAGGTAATAGCCGCGGTTGGTCAACTCGCCGATAGTCAGCTGCTCGCCGCTGATGTTATAGAGAATCAGCGTTTGCACGTTATTAATATCGTCGATGCGCAGCCGGTCCAGCTCGGCCTTCACGACGTCCAGGAAGCGCCGGTGCAATCGTTCGATCAGCAGCACGGACTGTATATAGATCTCCTTCACGGGCAACCCTCCTGTTACGTCTTCGGTTCGAAAAATGCTTCGATTAGGGCGTTTTAGCACGAATTCCGTTAAAATAAGGTTTAAATGCTAGATATATTGCTCACCGAATCACTCCGGGGGTTATTATTGGTTTTTTATATAATTAGGCGTAAATCTCCAAAAATCAGTGGACGATACCTGTAAATTCACTGTAAAAGAGTCTTTACAAGTTTTAAGCCTGTATCCTTTGCCCGGTGGAGCGTTATATGAGATTTTCCCGTTATTTTGTTTTGATGGCAACCGCAGCGGTAAGCACCGCTTCCGCAGCTTATGCCAGCGGCAACGTCGCCTCGATCGCCCAATCGGGGCCCGGCCCGTTAACGCTCGTTATCAGCCAGGCAGACACGGGCAATACCGCCACTGGCAATCAGAGCGGCGCCAATGAAGTGATGCAGATCATTCAGACCGGCGGCAACACCGTCACCGCCAACCAGTATGGCACCAATCAGCAGGAATATATTTTGTCCAACGGCCCGGGCAACAACATCAATGTCAGCCAGGGCAGCTCCTCGGCTCCGGCCAACGGATCCTATGCGGACATTAAGGTGAACGGCGAAAACAACAATGTCACCGCCACCGATATGGGAGACAATAATATCATCGGTTACAATATCTTCGGCAATAACAATACCGCGACGGTGAGCGTCACCAGCCCCAGCGGTGCCGCCAAGGGCAGCGAGGCCTACGCCACCATACTGGGCCTGAACAACGTGCTGAACGTAACCAGCAACGGCTCCAACTATAGTGATTTCCACATCAACGGCGTTTCCAACAGCGTGCAGTCCACGCAGACGGAAACCACGCCGGGCGTGGCTACCCGCAATGTCTCTCAGGCGGTGGTGAACGGAGAGAACAATAACGTGGTGCAAAGCCAGAACGGCGACAAAAACTTCATCTTCACCACCACGCAAGGCATCACCAGCAGCGTGAATTACAGCCAAAAGGGAACCGGCAACACTGCTTATGCGCAGCTGAACGGCAAGCACAATACCGCCAAGGCCACGCAGAACGGCAATAACAACACTATCAATAACGAGAAGTTCAACGGAGCGGACAACACCATCGACGCCCAGCAAACGGGTAACAGCAATACCCTCACCGGCGGGGTTTTCGGGGAAAGCAATGTCCTGACCGCGGTGCAGAACGGAAATAACAACGCGCTTTCCGCCGCCAGCATTTATGGCGTGGGGAATAATGTCGTAGGCGTGCAAACGGGCAATGCCAACATCATGAACGTTAATCTGGTGGAAGGATACCACAACACGATTACCGCTGGGCAGACCGGTAATAATAATAGTTTCGCCACCGGTATCGACGGCGACTTAAATACGATCCTGTATCAGCAGAACGGCAATAACAACGCCACCAATGCATATGTCAAAGGACTGTCATCGCAGATATTCGGCAAGCAGAATGGTGATAACAACGTCGGCATTTACGGCATTACCGGCAATTTCAACACCATTGAAGGGTATCAGTTCGGCAACGGCAACGTGGCCCAGGCGGTGATCACCAACGGCGGCATGTCTAACGATATAAAGATCTGGCAGAATCACGGCGCCAGTTCCGCCTCCGCCACCGGAAACGATGCCAAAGTGAGTATCTCCAACGGTATCGGCAACCTGGTGAATGTCGCGCAGGACGACGCATCCCGCGCCACCATTACCATCGATACCAACAGTAACGGCAATACGCTCAAGTCGGTGCAGGAAGGCGTTGATAACTTTTTGGATATCTACATTGCTCCCAACAGCTCCAACAATAGCACCGACATCACGCAGATGGGCAACAGCAACCAGGTGGGGCTGAATATCACCGGCTTCGCTAACGGCGTCGGCGGCCAGCAGGACGGCATTTCCAATGAAATGTTCGTAACGCAAAATGGCGCTTATAACGTGACCGGATTCTATCAGAAGGGCACCCAGAACGTCGGCACCGTCATTCAGAACGGGCTGGCTAACGTTGCTCAGTTGAGTCAGATCGGCGTCAATAATACCGCTACCATCAACCAGTCGGGCAGCCATAACACCGCCAACGTAATGCAGAACGGAAGTGGCAACGTCACCAGCGTGACGCAGCACTGATTTCCATCCGCTTCTTTTATTAAAAAAAGGGCCCGCAGTATTGCGGGCTCTTTTTTTTTGTTGTATCGTCTGCCGTGCGATTACTCAGCAAGGAGGCGCTCTATGCGATGGAACCATCTCTCCATAGCGGCCCTGGCCGGATTTTTCTCCTGCGCACAGGCTTCCGCCCAGTCGTCTTATGACCCGTACTCTCCAACTATCGCGGCCAGTCAACAAGAAAGTGATAATTACGTGGAGATTCAGAGTAAACCTGCCTCGCAGCAAGATACTGAAACCATGCTGCTGCAGCAGGATGCGACCGATCAAAATGGAAACCGCGCTATCGTCGTGCAGCAGGGCCTGAATAATGTCTCCGATTATACGCAGGCCGGCCGCGTCAATAACGTCATTTCCACCGGCAATGTGGCGGCGCAGTCTACTTCGCCTGCCGCTCCCGCCGTGGTGGATCAATTCGGCACGCGCACGGGAACGCCTTATACGCTTTCGCATCAACCTTAAAAAAAATCAGTTTGAGTGAGGCATAACGATCACTATCGGTTTTTTATAAAATTAAGCGCCTAAAACATTTATTTCACTTTACAAAAAATCAGCTATGCAGCTATATGGACCTTCTCAAGGAGAACATATGCGTTATTTACTATTAAGCGTTACCGCCGGTTTCCTGACATGCATGGCCAGCCCCGGCATGGCCAGCCCACTAACATATGCACCCGTCAGCCCTGCATTCCAGCCAGGCAACCCCTATGCAGGCACCACCCTGCAAGCCGTTGCGCAAGCACAGGAAAAGCACAACACGGGTTCCAACACCCCCCTTTCTCCCACCGCCAATATCGCGCAGACGGTGCAAGCAGCGCTGCTCTCCCAGATCACATCGCAGATCTATAATGATATTTTCGGACAAAACGCCGCCGCCTCCGGCACTTTTAACCTGGGTGGAGGAAACCTTATCAGCTTCATTCGCGTCGGCGGCCAGGTGCAAATCACATTCACCGATCCCACTAATGGCCAGACGGTGATCAGCGTTCCCGCCCCTTAATTTCATCACATATAGCTTGGAAGTGAGCCTCTCATGACTTTTATGCGCCGTAGCCTTATCTCCCAGTGCTTTTTTTCCACACCGTCGCTTCCCGCCCGGCTGGCATTCGGCGTGGTTTTGGGAGCCGCCCTGCTGAGCGGATGCTCGCAGCAGGATGTGTTTACCGGCGGACCGCTGGCCAAGGACGCCAAAGTCACCGAAACCACCCACGGTTCCGAGCTGCTTTATGCGTTGCCGGCGCCGCCGAACCGCATCCCCGTCGCCGTTTATAACTTCGACGACCAGACCGGCCAGTTCAAGCCGAATGACAAGATCACCGATTACTCCAGCGCCGTCACCAAGGGCGGGCTGGCCATTTTGAATAACGCCCTGATCGCCGCCGGCAACAAGCGCTGGTTCACCGTGATCGAGCGCGGCGGCTTGAAAAATATCCTGCAAGAGCGCCAGATCATTCGCGCCATGCGCGAGCAATACCGCTTCGCCGACGGCAGGTCGCTGCCCGATGTGCCGCCGCTTTACTCCGCTGCCTTCATCATCGAGGGCGGCATCGTCGGCTATGATTCCAACACCGTCACCGGCGGTCTGGCGGCCAGCTATTTCGGCGTGGGCGGCTTGAGCCAATATAACAGTGACACCGTGAACGTCTATCTACGCCTGGTAAACGTGCGCTCCGGCGAGGTGATGCTTTCCACCACCAGCTCCAAGACCATTTATTCGATGCAGGTGCAGGCCAATGTCTTTAAGTACCTGATGATCGACCGCATCCTGCAGGCGGAAACCGGAATCACGCTCAACGAGCCGGTGAACCTCGCGGTGCGTGAGGCCATGGAAACGGCTGTTTACAGCATGATCATGGAAGGCGCCATTCAAGGCATCTGGAATTTCGCCGACCCGAACGCCAGCAACCAGGCCATTCATGCTTACCTGGAGCGTAAAGCCGATGACGGCGAGCTGACGCCGGAGCAGCTGCGGCGACGCGAAGGGCCGCTCATGCCTCCGCCTGCCCCTGCCGCCGTGCCAGCGCCTGCCATGAGCTCGCCGCAGAACCGCGCCGCCCCCGTCATGGCCGCTCCGATGGCCGCGCCCTCGGCGCCGCCGCCGGCAACGCCAGTGATCTCGCCGCCGCCGCCGCAGCCTGCGGAAGTTCCTCTGGCGCAGCCGGATCACCGCATGTCTAACGCGCCGTCTTACTCCTCATCCGTACGCGGCGCGCAGGAGACTACTCAGAGCACCATGCAGCCGATGCAGCCGGAACTGCCAGCGCAGGCGCTGCCAAAGGAGCCGCTGCCCGAACCGGAAACGCCGGTATCGCCCGCCAGCCAGCCGGCGCCCGCGGTGTCGCGCACCTCGGATCCCAACGCCCTCATCAAATACCTGGATGACTCGCGTTACGCCAACCGCCATACGCAGCCGGGATGCGAACTGGATGATACGGGCCATTGCAAGGGCCTGCAGCCGCAGCAATAGCGCTTCCGCCCAGTGGCTGAGGTCAGAGGGACTGTTCTTTAAGGACGTAGATCGGCCGCTGTTTGGTTTCGCGGTAAATGCGGCCGATATATTCCCCGATAATGCCGAGCGACACCAGCTGGATGCCGCCCATGAAGAGCACCGCCGTAATAAGCGACGCATAGCCCGGCAAATCCGCCCCCCGCACCAGGGTGCGCAGGATGATATATCCGGCATAGGCAATCGCGCCCATGGAGATGATCGCCCCCAGGTAAGCGCTAATGCGCAGCGGCAGAGTGGTGAACGAAAAAATTCCGTCCTTCGCATGCCGCCACATGGCCTGCAGATTATACTTCGCTGCGCCCGCCGCCCGCGCCGGGCGATCATAATAAAGCCGGGTGGTGGAAAACCCCGCCCAGGCAAACAGTCCCTTCATAAACCGGGTGCGCTCCGGCAGGCGGCGGATCACCTCCACCACCTGCCGGTCCAACAGCCGGAAATCCCCGGTATTTTCGGGAATGGGGACGGTGGCGACCCGCGAAATCAGCCGATAAAAACCTTTGGCGCTTAAGCGCTTGAACCAGCCCTCCCCGGTGCGGCGACGGCGCGTGGCTAACACCACTTTAAATCCCTTGCGCCACTCCTGCACCATCATGGCGATAAGCTCCGGCGGATCCTGCAGATCCGCGTCAATGGGAATAACGGCGTCGCCCGCCGCATAATCCAGCCCTGCCGTGAGCGCAGCCTCCTTGCCGAAATTGCGCGAAAGCGAAAGGTAACGGATGCGCGGTTCTTCCGCATGCCGATGCCGTAGCATCGGCAGCGTCGCATCCCTGCTCCCGTCATCCACGCAGATGATTTCCCATCGATCCGTGATCGTTTCGAGCACCGAAACGGTGCTGCGGAAGAAGGCCTCCATCCCCTGCTCCTCGTTATACATCGGGGTTACCAGCGAGAGCAAAGGGGTGCGATTTAGGGTTGTATCCATCGGCGCACCGTGACATAAAACATCTGGTAATACAATAAGGGACACCTATGCCGGATTTACACCTGCTGCAAAAAGGCGGCATCATGATGGGCGCGCTGATCGTGCTCTCCATTTACGCACTTGCGGTGATTCTATTCAAGCTGTGGCAGTTCGCCAATGCCAATGTGTTTGACCGCAGCTTCATTGACGAAGTGCTTTCCGAAATCAAGCAGGGCGACCGCGTGCATGCCACGCAGCGCCTCTCTAGCATTCCAGGGCCCATCGCGCGCATCATGCGCGTCACCTTTGAATGCGTGGCCAACCGCGACATGTCCTCCAAGAGCCGCGAGGCGGAAATCCTGCGCGTCGGCTCCGCCGACATTCATTACCTGGAGTCGCACCTGCGCGGGCTGGAGATGACGGCGCAAATCGCGCCGCTGATGGGCCTGCTGGGAACGGTGATCGGATTGATCGACTCCTTCTCGCGGCTGGGCCAAGCCGGAACGCGCGTAGACCCCAGCATGCTGGCTGGCGGCATCTGGGAAGCGCTGCTTACCACCGCCGGCGGCTTGAGCGTGGCGATTCCGGCGCTGGCGGCGCATTATATTTTTGACGGCATCATCGAAAAGGTGCGCGCCACCATGAAAGACGTCTCGGTGCAAATCCTGGCGCTGGAGGACGAGTTTCGCCGTAATGAACGCCTGCGCGCCATCGAGGAGGCGAAGCGGCTGGAAATGCAGCGCAAGGCGGAAGCGGCGCAGGCCGCGCTGGTGGAACCCCGGCGCAGCGCGCCCCAGCAGCAGGAAACGCTGCAGATGCTGAAGCCGAATTACAGCAAGATGTGAATGCCCAGGGTTGCGGGATAGCTCATGGATTTTCCCCGAACCACGAAGCCGATTCGCTCGCTGCCGTTGATCCCGATGATCGACGTCACCTTTATTCTCATCGTCTTCTTCATGCTCACCACCAGTTTCATGAAAATCGAGTCCATGGAGCTGCTGCTCCCTTCCTCCGGCGCCCCTGCACATAAGGTGGACGCCAATTTCGGGCATATCGTGCTACGCAATGACGGCACCATCTCCTTCGGCAAGCGCACCGTGGACCCGCGGGAGCTCGGCAGCACGCTGAAAACCCTGTTTTCCGCCAACCCGGATCAACGCATCGTTATCCTGGCGGCGGACCGGGTGACGCTGCAAACGATGGTGACCATCATGGACATGGTGTATCTGAGCGGCGGCAAAAGCGTTTATATCAAGGCATGGCATGACAAACCGGGACAACCTGCCACGGAAAACCCCGGCGTGGAAATGCCCGCGCCTTCCACCGCCACGCCCCCGCCCCCGGCTTTATAACATGGAATTCGCCCGCACTCGAACCCGGCGCCGTGAAATAGGGTTGATCCCGCTGATCGACGTCGCCATGTTCCTGCTCATTTTCTTCATGGTGGCGGGAACCATTGAGAAGTTCGAGCTCCTGCCGGTGACGCCGCCACACGCTGCCTCCGGCAAGCTGGTGGACGAAGGGCATATGGTGATCCTCATGGGCACGCATGAGGAACTGGTGCTGGATGACGAGCTGGTTACGCCGGAGCAGCTGGAAAAGCGCGTGGCGGAGCAGATCGAAGCCAATCCCAACAAGGTCATCACCTTGAAGGCGGATGAGAATATTCCGGCGGTGCGCATGATCGCGGTGATGGACCAGCTGAAGCGCGCCGGCGCCCGCAACCTGTCGGTCGCAACGCAATCGGATAAAGCCGATGCAGCGCATTGAACCGTTTTACCTGGACGACCGCCATTTCGCCGCCGCCATTGCCATTGCGCTGCTGGTGCACTTGCTGCTGTTCACCGCGTGGCAGATGATTCCCGCCGCGCAGGTGGCGGAAATTCCCGTGCGTGTACTGAACCTGAAGCTGGGAGACATCGAAAATATCCCTGACCTCCCATCGGGGGAAAACGAGGTGACCAGTTTGAGTGTGGAGCAGGAGCTCTCGCATCAGATGGATAATGCCGCACCTGCGGTGCCTGCCAAGCCCAGCACGGCGGTGTGGAAAATGATAAAAAAAGCCATCTCGCAGCCGCGCCTCCCGGCGCCGTCCGCGCAGGAGGCTGAAAGACCGCAACCGACGCCCCCGACGGAACAAACGGCGCAGGCGGATGCCGCTAAGAAGATTGAAGATAATTCGGCATTGGCGGCGGCGCTGGCACAGGCGGCGCAGCAATTCGTGCGTCAGCAGCCCAGCTTCGATTACCGCGCCGTGCCGGGCGCCGCCAGAGGCGCCGGTTCGCCGCTAGGCAACAGCACGCGCTCGGACGCCGAAGAAGCCACGCGCTATGAGCAGATTATTTCCGCGTGGATGGATAAATTCAAATATCTTCCGGCGGAAGCCG
>JAFATP010000232.1 GCA_019243895.1 Alphaproteobacteria bacterium | reverse complement strand
CTGCGCATAGATCCTAAAAACCATCTTATCTATCACGCGCTTTCGCGGCTCACCGGCATCAGCCCGCACCGGCTGCGCGAGTTGGAAGCCGGCACGTTCCTTTACGCCATCCTGCACAGCATCGAAGGCATCGGGCTGCTGTATCGCCGCCATTGGGCAGAATACCTCACCATCATCGTCACCTCGTCCTTCATGCCGTTTGAGATCTATGAATTGGCGCAAGGAGTCGATTTCATCCGCGTGGCGGCATTGCTCATCAATGCCGCGGTGGTGGTTTATCTGGTCTACGCGCTGCGGCGCGATCAGCGGGGGCGGCGCCCAGGAGAGTGAGCACGCGCTGATTCATTTTCTCCGCTGCGGTGCTTATGGCCGTGCGGCATGCCCCAGAACGCTTCCATGGTGAGATAGGTGAAAGAAACCGTCCAGCCGATCAGGATCAGGCCGTTCAGCACCTCCGCGCCCGTCAGCATGCGCAAATCGTTGGTCGGCACGATATCGCCGAAGCCCAGCGAGGTGTAGGTGGTGGCGGAAAAATACAGCGCGTTGACGAAACTCTCATAAAGAACGCCGGCAAACTGATTGCGTCCCGCCAGCACGCCGATGGAAGTGAAATGCTCGATCAGGAAGAAGGCCGCCGCATAGAGCCAGATGTTCACGATGTGAATGGCGAAAATCGGCACCACGATCAATAGCACGCGCAGGCGCGGCGCCACGGTCAGCCGCGGCAACAGGTTCCACACGATGCGCATCACCTCATACTGAAAGAGGCAGGTGATGATGATCATCATCAGGCTTAAGCCCGAGATGAGAGCGAAATTGACCATGTCAGTCCACCAATGAATGCCGCCATGCTGCCCCACCCCCAGGCAATAGACGGAAGAAAATTTATAGTTAACTTTGTTAACTAATTATTGATATGGATGGGTTTTTAGTATGGGGTAGGTAGGTATTCCTCATCTGCCGCGGCAAAGGAAGCATATGAAGATTCATTTCCGGCAGGTCATTCCTTTAGGCATCGTGGTCATCGCCGCCGGTGCGGTGGTGTATGCGCTCCTGCAATGGCGGCATAAGGAGCAGGCGCGGCATGAGCTGGTCATGCACGGCAATATCGACATCCGCCAGGTGGATTTAGGATTCCGCGTTGCGGGGCGCATTGCCGAGATGCGCTTCGAGGAGGGCGATGCGGTGAAGGCGGGCGACGTGGTGGCCGTGCTGGATAAGACGCCGTATGAGGATGCGCTGGCCGGCGCCCGGGCCCAGGCGGCGCAGGAGGAGCAGGGCTACGCCAAATACCGTCACGGCAACCGCCCGCAGGAAATCGAGCAGGCGCGCGCCGCCGTGCGCGTGCAGGAAGCGGATTTCGCCAACGCGCATCTGTTTGCCCAGCGGCAAAAGGCGCTGGTGGATTCCGGCTCCATCGCGCGCCAGGATTATGATAATGCGGTCGCAGCGGAAAAGGAGGCGCTGGCGCGTTTGCAGGCGGCGCAGGAAGCACTGCGTCTGCAAACGGAAGGTTTCCGGCGGGAAGACATTGCAGCGTCCGAGGCGGGCCTGAGCGCGGCGCGGGCGCGGTTGGCGTCGGCGGAAACGGCGCTGGCCGATACGGAAATCCAGGCGCCCGCCGATGGTATAATGCTAACCCGCGTGCGCGAGCCGGGCGCCGTCGTGCCGGCGGGTGCCACGGTCTATACGCTGGAGCTGCACCATCCGGTGTGGGCGCGGGTCTATGTCGGCGAGCCGGATCTGGGAAGGCTGAAGCCGGGCATGAAAGCGGATGTATTCACCGATACCGAGCCGGAGCGGGGCATCGAAGGGCAGGTCGGCTTCATCTCGCCGCAGGCGGAATTCACGCCGAAGAATATCGAAACCAAGGAGCTGCGGCCCGATCTGGTATATCGCGTGCGGGTGATTGTGGATGACGAGAAGGGCACGCTGCGGCAGGGAATGCCGGTCACGGTAAAAATGCATTTCCCATGAGCCACGATGCCGCCATTGTGATCACCGGCGTCTCCAAGTCGTTCCAGGGCCGCTCCGCGCTGCAATCTTTGAATGCGGAGGTACACGCCGGACACATCACTGGCCTGGTCGGGCCGGACGGCGCCGGGAAAACCACCCTGATGCGCCTGATGGCGGGGCTGCTGCTGCCGGACGAAGGGGCCATCGCCGTGTGCGGCATGGATACGCGGGCCGATGCGCAGCAGATTCATGACATCCTCGGCTATATGCCGCAACGCTTCGGCCTCTACGAGGACTTAAGCGTGCAGGAGAATCTGGAGCTTTATGCGCGGCTGCGCGGCGTCAGCGGCCGCGAAAAAGCACAAACCTTCGACCGCATGCTGGCGTTCACCGGCCTCAAGCCTTTCACCGGGCGGCTGGCGGGGCGCTTGTCCGGCGGCATGAAGCAGAAGCTGGGGCTTGCCTGCGCGCTGCTGGCGCATCCCAAGGTGCTGCTGCTGGATGAGCCGAGCGTCGGCGTGGACCCCATCTCGCGCCGTGAGCTTTGGAAAATGGTGAAGGAGCTGGTGGGCGAGGGCATGGCGGTGATCTGGTCCACCGCCTATCTGGACGAG
>JAFATP010000205.1 GCA_019243895.1 Alphaproteobacteria bacterium | reverse complement strand
ATGGCCAAACTGAATGCGACCACGTTTCAGAGAACGGAATCAAAGGCTATTCCGGTTGTTAACCCCGTGGTGGCAGATCCTGGTAAAATCGCCATTGCAGTCGACAAGCCAGAAAAAATATGGCTTATCCTCCTACCATACCTGGATAACCAGCATGATATCGAAAAATTATTCAAAGATTATGCCCTTCAGAGCGATCACGTATTCAACGACGACGGCTATGAGTTGCAGGTACTGGAGTTGCGTAAAAAGATCGTGGAGGGAAATTAAGGTTTGCCAACGGTGTTTAAATACTCCTGCTCTATCCAGCGATATGTAGTAACCAAGCCCTGCGTAAGCGGCGTAGTAGGTTCCCAGCCTAACTTTTCCAAAATAAGCGTATTATCGCTGTTGCGACCGCAAACCCCTTGCGGCTTATCGAGCAAGTAGCGCCGGCGCACATTAAAGCCGGCGATTTCTTCTATAATATCAACCAGCTGATTGATGGTAACACGCTCACTGCTTCCAAGATTAATCGGCAATTCTATATCCGAATCCATAATTTTTAAGATACCTTCTATGTTGTCATTGACGTACATAAAACTGCGCGTCTGCTCCCCATCCCCCCAGATCTCGATCTCACCGGTTCCTTGGTACTTGGCTTCAATAATCTTTCTGCAGAGCGAGGCGGGTGCCTTTTCTCTCCCGCCTCGCCACGTTCCGAAGGGTCCATAAGAATTATGAAAACGCGCCACTCGTGTGGCAAGACCAAACTCCTCCCTGAAATGCCGGCACATGTGTTCACCAAATAGTTTTTCCCACCCGTATCCATCCTCGGGCATTGCTGGATAGGCATCGGATTCCTTAAGGGCCAGGGCTTGGGGATCCGTTTGTTTCGCCGTGTTGTAAACGCACGCCGTGGAAGAAAAAAAATAACGCGATACCCGTTTTTCCAATGCCGCCATCAGTAAATGGGTGTTGATCAGGACGGATAGCATGCATGCCACTTTGTTTCCCGTAATGAAGCCTATTCCGCCCATGTCGGCGGCGAGGTTATAAATGCTGGAAACACCCTCACAAACTGAATAACAGGATGCTTTTTCCCGCAAATCGGCTGTGACGTTTTCAACGTCGTCGAATCGTTGAAACCAATCGGAGGGCGGTTTTATATCAACCGCGCGCAAGCGGCGATAACCTAGTTTACGTAGCTGGGCAACCAAATGACCGCCGATAAAACCACCCGCCCCGGTAACAAGAAGAGTTTCATTCATCCCACGATTCCCCTCTCGAGAGCACGCCACCCACTTGCAGCTTACGCGGCATTCGGTGATACGTTCGGTTAGTACACGCTACCTGCGTATGCTAACGTCGTTCGCCGCTTCACGCCGGGCGTTTCTTCTTCTCGCCCTTGAGGTGTGAGAGGTCTTCGCCGGTTTCCTGGTCTACCACGCGCATGGAAAGCCGCACCTTGCCGCGGTTGTCCATCTCCAGCACCTTCACCTTTACGATATCGCCTTCGTTCAGCACCTCGGTGACTTTTTCCAGGCGGCGGTCGGCGATTTCGCTGATATGCAGCAGGCCGTCGCGGCTGCCGAGGAAATTGACGAACGCGCCGAAATCGACAATCCGCACCACCTTGCCGGTGTAGATGGTGCCGATTTCCGGCTCGGCGACGATGCCTTTGATCCAGTCGATGGCGGCCTTGGCCTGGTCGTCATTGACGGCGGCCACCTGAATGGTGCCGTCATCCTCGATGTCGATCTTCGCACCGGTTTTCTCCACGATCTCCCGGATCACGCTGCCGCCGGAGCCGATCACTTCGCGTATCTTCTCTTTGGGCACGGTAATGGTGGTGATGCGCGGGGCGTTGGGGCTGATGTCGCCTCGCGGCGCTGGCAGCGCCTTGGTCATCTCATGCAGGATGTGCTCGCGGCCCGCATGCGCCTGCTTGAGCGCCACCTGCATGATCTCCTCGGTGATGCCGTCGATCTTGATGTCCATCTGCAGCGCGGTGATGCCCTGCTCGGTTCCGGCCACCTTGAAATCCATGTCGCCGAGATGGTCTTCGTCGCCCATGATGTCAGAGAGCACGGTGAAATTGGCTTTCTCCTTGATGAGGCCCATGGCGATGCCCGCCACCGGCCGCTTCAGCGGCACGCCCGCGTCCATCAGCGAAAGCGAGGAGCCGCACACGGTCGCCATGGAAGAAGAGCCGTTGGATTCGGTGATCTCGGAGACGATGCGCAGCGTGTAAGGGAATTCCTCCTTGCTGGGCAGCACCGCGTGCATCGCCCGCCACGCCAGCTTGCCGTGGCCCACTTCGCGCCTGCCGGGCGCGCCCAGGCGGCCGGTTTCGCCCACCGAATAGGGCGGAAAATTGTAATGCAGCAGGAAATGCTGGCGGTATTCGCCTTCGATGGCGTCGATGATCTGCTCATCCATGGCGGTGCCGAGCGTGGCGACGCAGATGGATTGCGTTTCGCCGCGCGTGAACAGCGCCGAGCCGTGCGTACAGGGAAGAATGCCCACCTCCGCCACGATCGGGCGGATGTTCGTCACCTCGCGCCCGTCAATGCGGCGCCCAGATTGCAGAATGCCGTTGCGCACGATGTCCGATTCCACTTTCTTCAGTAAATAGGAAACCGTCAGCGCATCCGGCCCCTCTTCTCCCTCTGCGGGTTTCAGCGCTTCCTTGACCGAAGTTTTGACTTCGGCGAGCTTGGTGACGCGCTGCTGCTTGTTGACAATGCCATACGCCTCGCGCAGGCCGGTTTCCGCCATTTCCCTGATGCGGCCGTAAAGCGCGGGATTATCCAGCTTGTTTTCGAACGACCACGGCTCCTTGGCGCAATCTTCCGCCAGGGAAACAATCATCGCGATCACCTGCTGCATCTGCTTGTGGCCATACATCACCGCGCCCAGCATGGTCTCCTCCGGAAGCTCTTTTGCTTCGGATTCCACCATCAGCACGCTGCGGTGCGTTCCCGCCACCACCAGGTCCAGCTTGCTGTCCTGAAGCTGCTGCTTGGTGGGGTTCAGCGCATATTGACCGTCGATATAGCCCACGCGCGCGCCGGCAATCGGCCCCATGAAGGGAATGCCGGAAATGGTGAGCGCCGCCGAAGCGCCGATCATGGCCAGAATGTCCGGGTCGTTTTCCGTGTCATGCGACAGCAGGGTGCACACCACCTGCACTTCGTTGAAGAACCCTTCCGGGAACAGCGGGCGCAGGGGGCGGTCAATCAGCCGGGAGGTGAGCACGTCTTTTTCCGACGGCCTGCCCTCGCGCTTGAAGAATCCGCCGGGGATCCTTCCGGCGGCGAAAAACTTTTCCTGGTAATGCACGGTGAGCGGAAAGAAGTCCACCCCCGGCTTCACGTTTTTGGCGGCGGTGACGGCGCACAGCACCGTGGTGTTTCCGTAGGTGACGAGCACGGCGCCGTCGGCCTGGCGGGCGATGCGGCCGGTTTCCAGTGTCAGCGTGCGGCCGCCCCATTCGATGGATTTACGAGTGATGTTGAACATACTATTTCCTTTGTGTGATATGATGGAAAGCCGCGAATGCGCACATTCGGACTTCATGTCTTGGTCGCTTTATTTGCGCAGGCCCAGGCGCTTGATCAACGCTTCGTAACGGGCCTTGTCAGTGGATTTCAGATATTCCAGGAGGCGGCGACGGCGGCCCACCAGCATCAGCAATCCGCGGCGGGACGCATGATCCTTCTTATGCGTGGCGAAATGGCCGGTGAGGCCGTTGATGCGGTCGGTGATCAGCGCGCATTGCACTTCCACCGAGCCGGTATCGCCTTTAGAGACGGCGAATTCTTCAATCCGTTCTTGTTTGTTGGTATTTGCATTACGCGACATCGCAGCTTCTCCTTTTCCATGTGAGGAGCGCCGAAAGCGAGTGATTAGTGGACAATTGCGCTAAGGCACGCACCTGACCACTAGTCACCGGCCGCCGGTCGCCCGGTTAAATTTCCGCACCGCTTGCTCCGGTCATATCCGGCCAGCCGGGATGTCGTCCAGCAGTGTTTGCCGGTGCAGACCTCTTTTGAGGCTTGGTTCTTATGCACTATTTGCTTTCAAAGCGCCAGTAAAATCGCAATGTTAGCGCCAGCGTGGCAAAGAGAGTTCCTTCGCGGGCCGCGTGCGGAGATCGATCAATAATAACGCATTGAGATCAAACATAATTATATTTCCGGTGCGTTCAACTCTCCACCGCCGGATGCGGATGCTGCTCCTGCCATTCCTGCAATAGCCGCTTCGCCTGCGCAATCTGCGGCTTGGTCATGGTCATTTCCAGCTGCGCCAGTTGGGTGAACGCGCTGAGATTCCCCTGCATCATCGCCAGTTCCAGCCACACATGTGCCTGAAGAGCATCCTTCGGCGCGCCGGCGCCCTTGGCATAGAGCATGCCCACCCAATATTGCGCCTTGGCATTGCCCTGATCCGCCGCCTTGCGATACCATTTCAATGCTTCGGCATAATCTTTCGGCACTTCCCACCCGGCGTAATACGCGCTGCCGAGATGCATCTGCGCGGTCACATAGCCGTGCTCGGCGGCTTTCTGCCACCACTCCAGCGCCTGCGCCCGGTCTTTCGGCACGCCGCGCCCATAAGCATAAGCCAGCCCCAAGGCATATTCCGCATCCGCGCTTCCCGCCTGCGCCGCCTTTCGCCACCATTCGTAGCCCGCCTCCATGTTGCGCGGCACGCCCCAGCCGTTCACATTGGCCAGGCCGACGGCATACATGCCGCCGCTGTTGCCCTGCTCGGCGGCGCGCAGATACCATTTCATCGATTGCACATAATCCTTCGCCACGGCAACGCCGATGTAATAAAGAAATCCAAGCTGCAGCTGGGCTTCCACATTTCCCTGCTCCGCCGCCTTGAGCCACCATCTCACCGCTTCGGCATCGTTCTTGGTCACGCCCGCGCCGCGGTAATAGGCAAACGCCAAGCTGTTCTCCCCGATCGGCTCCCCCGCTTCGGCGGCTTTCCGCCACCATTTGAATGCTTCGGCATCGTCCTTCGGCACGCCGCGTCCGTCGAAATAGGCATAGCCCAGATTATTGGCAGCCATCGGTTCGCCCTGCTCCGCCGCCTTGCGATACCATTTCACCGCCTCCGCTTCGTCCTGGGCCACGCCGCGACCCTTATAATAAGCGGAAGCAAGATTGTTCTGCGCCACCGGCTCGTTCTTCTCCGCCGCCTTGCGATACCACGTGACGGCTTCCGCCTCATCGGCGGGAACCCCCTCGCCCCGCTCATACATATGGCCGATGTTGGTGGCCGCCGCGGCAAAACCCTGGTCGGCCGCCTTGCGATACCATTTCATCGCCTCCGCATAATCCTGAATGCCGCTGTCCTTATCATGATAGGCGAAGCCCATGTTGAACTGGGATTTGGCAT
>JAFATP010000197.1 GCA_019243895.1 Alphaproteobacteria bacterium | reverse complement strand
GAATTGCAGCCCAGCCGATTGGCGCCGTGCACCGAAGTGCAGGCCGCTTCGCCCAGCGCCAGCAGCCCGGGAATTTTTTCGCCATGCCCGCCGATTGCTTCGCTTGCCGCATTGCTGGCGATGCCGCCCATGGTGTAATGCACGGCGGGCACGACGGGAATAGGCTGGCGAGTCGCATCCACGCGGCCGAAGGTGCGCGCAATGGCCAGCACCGAAGGCAACCGCTCCCGCAATAGCTCTGCATCCAGGTGCTCCAGGCACAGATGCACGTGATCCTTGAGCTTCCCGCAGCCGCGCCCTTCGCGGATCTCCACGGCGATGGCGCGGGCGATGACATCGCGCGAGGCCAACTCCAGCGACTGGGGGGCATAGCGCGCCATGAAGCGCTCGCCCAGGCCGTTGCGCAAATATCCGCCTTCGCCGCGCGCCCCTTCCGTGATCAGCAGGCCGGCGCCGTACAGGCTGGTGGGATGAAACTGCACAAACTCCATGTCCTGCAGCGGCAGCCCGGCGCGTAAGGCCATTCCCCCGCCGTCGCCGGTGCAGACGGAGGAGGCCGTGGTGGCGGCGTAGGCCTGGCCGTATCCGCCGGTGGCCAGGATCACGCATTGCGCGCGCAGCAGCAGCAGCTCGCCGCGCTCCAGCCGCCACACCAGAACGCCCCGGCATGCGCCCTCCGCATCCATTATCAAATCCAGCGCCGCGCATTCCTCGGCGAATCGCACGCCGCTCCTCAAGCTCTGCGCATAAAGCATGTGCAACATGGCGTGACCGGTGCGATCGGCGGCGGCGCAGGCGCGATAGGCAAGCCCGCCGCGCCCGAATTCGGTTCGCTGTCCGCCGTAGGCGCGCTGGTAGATGCGTCCTGCGTCATCCCGCGTGAAGGCCATACCCATGTGCTCCAGTTCGGCAATGGCGTCTGCTGCGCGCTCGCACAGCAGGGCCACCGCATCCTGATCCGGAAGCCAGTCTCCGCCGCGGATCGTGTCATACATGTGCCAGCGCCAGTCATCCGCGCCACGATTGGCGAGGGCGGCATTGATGCCGCCCTGTGCAGCCGCCGTGTGGCTGCGCGAGGCCGCCACTTTGCTCACGCATAACACCGAGAGTCCGCCCTCGGCGGCGCTAATGGCGGCCCGCAGGCCGGCGCCGCCCGCGCCGATCACGGCGACATCGCAATAAACGGGTTCGGGCGGCGGCATAATAGGTTAAGTGACGAGTGACAAACGGCACATGGCGGGATAAGAAAAATCTAACACTTATCACTTATCACCCGCCACGTGCACCATGAACTTCCAAACGCTCATCAATATGGCGCTGGCTGAGGATATCGGCAGCGGCGACGTGACCACGCAGGCGTTGATTCCGGAAGGATTGCACGTCCGCATGGCGCTGGTGGCACGCGAACCGCTGGTCATGGCGGCGGGCGAGGCGGCGGCGCAAACCTTCCGCACGCTGGATGCGTCCATTGATGCGGAGATCGCGGTGAAGGACGGCGAGCGGGCGGCGGCGGGGCAGCCGCTGGTGGTGTTACACGGCCCGGCGAGACCGCTGCTTTCCGCCGAGCGCGTGGCGCTGAATCTGCTGCAGCGCGCCTGCGGCATTGCCACCGCCACCCGCGCTTTCGTGGAGGCGGTTACCGGCACCCATGCCGCCATTCTCGACACGCGGAAAACCATGCCGGGCGTGCGCAGCCTGGACAAATACGCGGTGCGGTGCGGCGGCGGCGTGAATCACCGCTTCGGGCTGTATGACGCGGCGCTGATCAAAGACAATCACATCGCGCTGTGCGGCGGCATCGCGCAAGCGGTGGCGAGGCTGCGGGCGCAAGCGCCGGTTCCCGTGATCGTTGAATGCGATACGCTGGCGCAGGTGGAGGACGCATTGGCGGCCCGGCCCGACCGCATTTTGCTTGATAACATGACGCCCGAGGAGATGCGCCGCGCGGTGGCGCTGGCGAGGGGGAGGGTGAAGATGGAAGCCTCCGGCGGCATTACGCTTGCCAACGCGCGGGCGATTGCGGAAACCGGCGTGGATTTTCTCTCCGTGGGAGCGCTGACCCACTCCGTGAAGGCGGCGGATATCGGCGCGGATATACAGATGGAAGAGTAGGACGGATGCATTTCAAATTTATCCGTACCGTTGCATCTGCCTCTAGGTTTCTTATAATGCCCCCGCTCAGTATATGGATGTTCATGTGAAGGAGATAAATATGCGTATTCATTCGATGCTTGCTCTTGCCGCGCTTGCCTGCACGCTGGCGGCGTGTTACGGCCGCGAGGAAAAAACCGACATCAGCCATACGTATAAAATGATCGATGACAGCGGTAAAAATGCCGGCAGCGTCACTTTCGGGCCGGTGGGCACCGACGGCGTCGTGCGCGATGCCAATGGGCAGGTGGTTGGCCGCGTGATTCCTCCCGCGATGGTGGCGCCGCAGTAGTGGCAGTCCTGCCTACCGCATAAGCGCTTAAAATAATTGTAAATTTAACCGTTACCAGCAGCAATTTTTGCGCGCGTGACTTTCGAGAATCCCTAGGTTTTCTGTCATAATTGTTTAACAAGACCATGTTATCTTAATTCTTGCACCGGTGCGGGATTAGACAACATGGTTAAAAAAATCGCGCAGGATAAAGCGCTGACCCTGGCCTTGGCGGAAACGCTGCGCGAGCATTGGCAAGTGCTCGCCGGCGATAAGTTGTGCGGCATGTTTAAGCCTTTTGAAGTTATGCAGGAATCGGAGCGAGCTAAGCTCACGCAGGAACTGGAGGATGAAGCGATCAAAAGGTGCGAAAAAATCGACAATGACGAAAAGAGGATAGCCAGGGTCAAGCAGATCGTCCAAGAGAAAATTGAGGAAGCCAAGCTGGTGCGAATTACCCCGGAAGGGCGGCAACAGGTGAACGAGTTCATGCTTTCTCAATTATTGGAAAGATTCCGCCAAGCTTCTTATTTTAACGCCGGCACCGACACGGCTCCTACCCTTCGGCTGTTTAGCCCGGAAACGCGCTTCTCGTTCGATAACGGCGAGTTGGAGGCCAGACAGCGGGCCGAGGCTGAATT
>JAFATP010000109.1 GCA_019243895.1 Alphaproteobacteria bacterium | reverse complement strand
TGGTTCATGTACTCCACCTGCTCCTCGGAGCCGAGCACCAGATGCACGCGAAACCCGGCGCTGTAAGCCTTGTCCACCAGCCGCGGCACGGCGCGCTCCATCGGCGTGGCGGTGAGATGATAGAACTGGATGGCGGTCATTTTCTATACGCAGCGAATGTTCCGGCAAATCTTTCAGCAATGATCCGGCATCGATATCCGGCGTTAGGCTTCGTAATGCTCCGCGATCAGCGCATCCAGCAACCGCACGCCGAAGGCGGTGGCGCCCTTGGGGCAGGTGTCGCGGTCTTTCTTGCTCCATGCCGTTCCCGCGATGTCCAGATGCGCCCAGGGCGTGCCGTCCTTAATGAAGCGTTTCAGGAATTGCGCGGCGGTGATGCTGCCCGCCTCGCGCTCCTGCCCGATATTCTGCATGTCGGCGATCTGGGAGTCGATCTGCTTGTCATACACCTCTCCCAGCGGCATCCGCCACACCTCGTCACCGGTTTCCTTGCCGGCGGCGAACAGCTGATCGGCCAGTTCGTCGTCATTGCAAAAGAGCCCGGCGCGCGAAGTGCCGAGCGAGATGATGATGGCGCCCGTCAGCGTCGCCAGGTCGATCACCAGGCGGGGCTTGAAGCGCTCTTGCGTGTACCACAGCGCGTCGGCCAGCACCAGGCGGCCTTCGGCGTCGGTGTTCAGCACTTCGATGGTCTGGCCGGACATGGATTTCACCACGTCGCCGGGGCGCTGCGCGTTGCCGCCGGGCATGTTTTCCACCAGCCCCGCCACGCCCACCACGTTCACCTTCGCCTTGCGCAAGGCCAGCGCGCGCATCAGGCCAATCACCGTGCCGGCGCCGCCCATGTCCCATTTCATTTCCTCCATGCCGCTGGCCGGCTTGATGGAAATGCCGCCGGTGTCGAAGGTGACACCCTTGCCGACAATGGCCAGCGGCGCCGCGGATTTTCCTTTTTTATCCGCGCCCGGCCAGCGCATGATCACCAGCTGCGATTCCTTGGCGGAGCCCTGGCCCACGCCCAGCAGCGCATTCATACCGAGCGCGTGCATCTCCTCCTCGCCCAGCACCTCCACGTCCACGCCGAGATCCGCCAACTGGCGGCAGGCATCGGCCAGCGTTTCCGGATCAATGACATTGGCGGGCTCGGTTACCAGGTCCCGCGTGAAGAAAATGCCTTCCGCCACCGGCTTCAGCCGGGCAAAGAGGGCGGCCGCCGCCTTGCTGTTGGCGCCGATGACGTTCAGCGCGGCAAAGCTGGGCTTGGATTCGGGCTTCTGCTTGGTTTTATATTTGTCGAAGCGATAGCTGCGCAGCAGCGCGCCAAAGCCGATATGCGCCGCCGCCGTGGCCGCATCGATGGGCGCTTGCTTGCCCGGTTCCACGATAAAGGCGGCCGCGTGCGCGCCCGCGGCGTTCAGCTGCGGCACCAGCCCGCCGCCCACGCTTTCGGCCGCCAGCGCGGAGAAATCCTTCCACGCCCCCAGGCCCGCCAGCACCACCCGCGCCACCCCTGCGCTCTCAGGCAGGATCACGCTCAGATATTGCCCCTTTTTTCCGGTAAAGCGGCTGGCTTCAAGGCCGCGGCGGATCAACCCGCCGGTTTTTTTATCCAGCGCCTGGAGCTGCGGAGAAAACGCCTTGTCCTCCGACACGCCGAACACAAGCGCATCCGCGCGTTGCGGGGTAGTTTTCACTTCCGAAAACGTGATTTTCATAGGCAAATGCCATCCTCTGCATTATGGTACGCCATCGTGAATCGCATCGACGCTTATATCCTGCGCAATCTCGCGCACGCCACGCTGATCACCGCGCTCAGCCTTACCAGCATCGTCTGGCTTACGCAAGCCTTGCGGTTGATGGATTACATCGTCAATCAGGGCGTGGGGCTGGACGTTTTCCTGCTGCTGACGCTGCTGGTGCTGCCGTCATTATTGCTGATGATCCTGCCGCTGGCCCTATGCCTGGCGGTGGTGTTCGTCTATGCGCGGCTGAAGCAGGACAGCGAGCTGGTGGTGATGGAAGCGGTTGGCCTCAACAATATGCAGCTCGCGCGGCCCGCCCTGATGGCGGCGGCGGCGGTGACGCTGACTGGTTATGTCATCGCCGCGTTGATCATGCCCTATGCCTATGCGCGCTATCACGACATGCAGGCCTATCTGCGCAATAATTACGCCTCGCTGCTGCTGCAGGAAGGCGTGTTCAACACGCCGGTGCCGGGCCTCACCGTGTTCGTGCGCGAGCGCGACGGGGAGGGAAACCTGAAAGGCCTGCTGGTGCACGACACGCGCGAGCAGGGGAAGTCCATCACCATGATGGCGGAGGAAGGCAAGCTGCTGCACGGCCCGCATGGCCCACGCTTTCAGCTGATGCACGGCAACCGGCAGGAAATGGACAAGGGCAAGCTCTCATTGCTGAACTTCGATTCCTACGGGCTGGACATGAGCCTTTACGCCAAGGGCATGGGCGCACGCGCTCAGGACGAAAGCGAGATGTATGTCAATGAGCTGCTGGCCACTGATGGCCTGTCGGCGGATGCAATCCTGCAGCGCCGCGCCGAACTGCATTTGCGCATCCAGTGGCCGGCGCTGGCGTTCACCATGGCGCTCGCGGTGGTGGCGACGCTTCTTTCCGGGGAGTACAGCCGGCGCGGCCAGAGCAAGCGGGTCGCGGTATCGCTGCTGCTGGCGGGGGTGATAGCGGTGATGGCGGTGGCCCTGCGCGGCCTGATGGCCAGGCACGGCATTTACGTGGCGATGGGCTATCTGACGGTGATTCTGCCCGTGCTCGCTGCATTGACAGTGCTGGCGGATCCGCATGCTTCCACACCCCGACGTTTCTCGCTGCAGCCGGCAGGGGCAAAAACATAATGCGCCTCCCCCTGACGCTTTCCTTGTATATCTGCCGCCAATTTCTGTCGGCTGTGCTCTACAGCGTGCTGGCGCTGACGCTGGTGGCGATGCTCATCGACACCGTGGAGCTGATCCGGCGCGCCTCCGGCAAGGAGGGCGTTCCCCTAAGCGCGATTCTGCACATGGCGCTGCTTAAAAGCCCCGGCATGGCGGAACGCCTGTTGCCGTTCGCGGTGCTGGTGGGCAGCTTGCTTGCGCTGTCGCGCATGACGCGCACGCAGGAATTGGTGGTGGCGCGCGCCGCCGGGGTGTCGGTGTGGAAATTTCTGCTGCCGGCGGTGGTGAGCGTGATGCTGCTGGGGGTGGTCAATGCCATGGTGTTCAACCCCATGGCGTCGCTGATGCTGCTGCGCTTCGAGAAAATCGAGGGGCGTTACCTTATGGGCAAGCCCAGCCTGCTCGCCGTTTCGCCTTCCGGCCTGTGGCTGCGCCAGATGGAGCCGGAAGGACATAAATCCGCCGAGCATATTATCCACGCCGTGCGCATGTCGCAGGGCGATATGTCATTTTCGGGATTGGTGGTGTTCTCCTTTGACCGCCAAGGGCATTTCCTGGAGCGGCTGGACGCGGAAACGGCGGCGCTGCTGCCCGGACGGCTGGAGATGACGCGCGTTATCCGCTCCGTGCCCGGCCAGCCGCCGCAGCCGCTGCCGCGCTATGTGCTGCCCACCACGCTGAAGCTTGAGCACATCCAGGACAGCTTCGCCTCGCCGGAAACCATCTCCTTCTGGAAGCTGCCTTCCTTCATCGAGGTATTGGAAAACGCCGGGTTCTCAGCGCTGCGCCACCGCATTTACTGGCAGAGCATGCTGTCCTCGCCGTTCGTATATGCCGGCATGGTGCTGATCGCCGCGGTGTTCGCGCTGCGGCTGCCGCGCCTGGGCAAGGTGGGAATGTTCCTGGTGGCGGGCATGGCGGCGGGCTTCCTGCTTTATTTCTTCACCGACATCGTGCACGCGCTGGGCATGGCGGGAACGCTGCCGGTGTTCCTGGCGGCGTGGACGCCCGCCGCCATCGTCCTCATGCTGGGGGGTGGCACGCTGCTGCATCTGGAGGATGGCTAGGACTCCGCCGAAAGAACCCAACATCATAACATTTGACGGGCATACCGTTTGGGTCGAAGAGGAGTATCATTTCCTCGATAGCCATCGCAAGAACGTCATTTCCATCACCGTTCAACCACGCACCGCGATGGCTCCCCAGCCGCTCATCGCGCGCATCATAAAAGCCATGCCCGCGAACTGGGAGGTAACGGACGTATCATTGGAGCGCGACGACGATCAGACATCCAATGATGTTTTTCACTCCAATTCGGTCCGGGTGGAAGGGGCCAGTCTGGACGCGGTCACCTCCCGCATGCGGCGAGCCGCTGAAGTCTATGCGCAAAGCCATGCCATCAACACAGCCGTCCGCCAGGCATTAATCGGAAGGGATGTTTCCGAAGAGACGGTGACCCATGCGCTTAACGCCATTTGTGATGATCTCTTGCGCGGGGTGAACCTTCCCAATTTTATTAAGGCGGAGCTTGCAGTATTGGCATCCTGTGGCATACCCCCCCAAACGATGGAACAATTACAGGCGGACATCGGAAAAATCACCGGCATCGATTTTTCCCGGCAAGGCCGAGGCGGCGGCACGCCACGCTGAATTACAGAATAAACTTGCTCAAATCCGTGTCCTTGGCCAGCGTCTCCAGCTGCGCGCGCACGTAAGCGGCGTCCACGGAAACCGTGGTTCCCTGCTGCTCGGACGCCTCGAAGCTGGCTTTTTCCAGCAGCTTTTCCATGATGGTGTGCAGCCGCCGCGCCCCAATATTCTCCACCTCGCGATTGACGCGGGCGGCGGTGGCGGCCAGCTCGGCCACGCCGTCTTTGGTGAATTCCAGCGTTACGTTCTCAGCCTCCAGCAGCGCGGCGTATTGGCGGGTGAGGCTGGCTTCCGGCTCGGTGAGGATGCGCACGAAATCCTCCTCGTTCAATGCCGAAAGCTCGACGCGAATGGGCAGCCGCCCCTGCAGTTCCGGCAGCAGGTCTGAAGGCTTGGCCATGTGGAACGCGCCGGAGGCGATGAATAGAACATAGTCCGTCTTCACCGGGCCGTATTTGGTGGCCACCGTGGTGCCTTCCAGCAGCGGCAGCAGGTCGCGCTGCACGCCTTCGCGGCTGACGTCCGCGCCGCGATACTCGCTGCGGGCGGTGATTTTGTCGATCTCGTCCAGGAACACGATGCCGTTATTCTCGCACGCCTCCACCGCCTCCTGCGCCAGCGCTTCCTGATCCACCAGCTTGTCGCTTTCCTCCGCCACCAGCAGCTTGCGCGCCTGAGCCACCGTCATGCGCTTGCGCTTGGTGCGGCCGCCGAAGGCCTTGCCCAGCATGTCGTTGATGTTGATGACGCCCATCTGCGCTCCCGGCATTCCCGGAATGTCGAAGCTGGGGAATCCGCTTCCGTTATCGGCAATGTCGATCTCCACTTCCTTGTCTTCCAGCTCGCCGTCCTCCAGCTTGCGGCGGAATTTGACGCGCGTATCGGGGTTTGCGCTTTCCCCCACCAGCGCGGTCAGCAGCCGCTCGACGGCGGCCTCCTCTGCCTTGCCGCGTACGTCCTTCAGCTTCAGCTCGCGCACCATCTTCACTGCCACCTCCACCAGGTCGCGCACGATGGAATCCACATCGCGTCCCACATATCCCACCTCGGTGAACTTGGTGGCCTCCACCTTCAAGAACGGCGCTTTGGCGAGCTTGGCCAGCCTGCGCGCGATTTCCGTCTTGCCGACGCCAGTGGGGCCGATCATCAGAATATTCTTCGGCATGATCTCGTCGCGCAACGGCTCTTCCACTTTCGCGCGCCGCCAGCGGTTGCGCAGCGCCAGCGCCACGGATTTTTTCGCATCGTGCTGGCCGACGATGAAGCGGTCCAGTTCGGAGACGATTTCCTTGGGCGTGAGAGAAGAAGGGGAGAGTGTGGTCATCTAAAAGTTTTCTTTAAAGCTTTCATTTTTCGTTCAGGGTTTCCATGGTCACGTTATTATTCGTATATACGCAGATATCGGCGGCGATCTTCATGGCGCGGCGGGCGATGGCTTCCGCGTCCATTCCGCTTTCCATCAGCGCGCGGGCGGCGGCCAGCGCATACATGCCGCCGGAGCCGATGCCGATGATGCCGTCTTCCGGCTCCAGCACATCGCCGGTGCCGGAAAGAATCAGCGAGGTTTCCTTGTCCGCCACCGCCATCATCGCTTCCAGGCGGCGAAGGTAACGGTCGGTGCGCCAGTCTTTCGCCAGCTCCACGCAGGCGCGGGTGAGCTGCCCCGGATGCTTTTCCAGCTTGGCCTCCAGCCGCTCGAAAAGGGTAAACGCGTCGGCGGTGGCGCCCGCGAATCCCGCCAGAATGCGTCCGTCCGCCAGGCGGCGGAGCTTCTTTGCAGTGGATTTGATCACAGTGGAACCTAATGACACCTGGCCGTCGCCCGCCATCACGGTGACGCCGTTCTTGCGCAAGGAAAGGATGGTGGTGCCGTGCCAGACGGGCAAGGAGGCGGTTTCATTTGTCATTATCGATATATAATCGGCGCAGGCGGTTTAACAAGGGGGCCGTTTTTTCGTTTGCCTTTTGCGTATTTATGCGTTAAAGGCCAGCACTCACTCTCACGCAGGTGTTTTATGAAGAAAGACATCCATCCCGATTATCACCCCATCACCGTGGTGATGACGGACGGCACGCGCTACGAAACGCGCTCCACCTGGGGCAAGGCGGGGGATGTGCTGCAGCTGGATGTGGATCCCAAAACGCATCCGGCCTGGGTGGGCGGCGTGAACCTCCGCAAAACCGGGCAGCTGGAAAAATTCGAGAACAAATTCAAAGCATTTTCCGGGTTGAGCACAGCGACGCAAAAGGCGGCCGGGAGTGCGTCTGCGGCTAAACCTGGCGCAAAGAAAGAAGCCAAAGCCGAGAAAACCCCAAAAAAAGACGCGGACGCCGATCAGGCATAGGCCGCCTCAACCGGCATGGCACGCCGTCTGCGCTTCCAACGCTCTTTCGCGCGGCATGGCGGATTCCTGATCCGCCATGTACTGGCGTAATGCAACTTCCAGTTGTGGCCAGCAGATTCCATATTCTCCATCGAAATTGACATTGGCGATTTCAAACACCGTCATGGCTTCCTCCGCAGTGAGGCGGCGAAACCCGCTTTGCTCGCAAAGGAACTGGATATCATTAATATGCCAGAGGTTATCAACAAAATATCCACAGGTTTTCAAGATTTCCCGTGCTGCATCCACGATGCGCGATGATTTTTTATCCATTAGGTACCTCCCGTTAAAGTTGTATCTAATGATTAGTAAATAAAAGTAAATATACTATTAAATATGAGATTAATTTTTGAATTAAAATAACGGTGGGGGAAATGCGGGGCTTTATTAATATACCCGTTACTTTTGCCGCCGGAAGAGGAAAACTTCGCGTATAACGCGAATATTTTAGGCGCTGGCCTGGTTGCGCCGTTGAATGATCGTTTCCACCGGCACCGGGGGAGAGAAGTAATAGCCTTGGAATAAATCCACGCCGATGGCCTTGAAGATTTCAAACGTTTCTTCCGTTTCCACACCTTCGGCTAAAACCACGGCGCCGCGGGCGTGACACAAATCCACGATCTGCCGCACCGTTTCGCGCTGGTTGCTGTTGCCCAGGCCACGCGCCAGCTTCATTTCCAGCTTCACATAATCCGGCTTCACCGCTTCCAGCAGGTTGCGTGTCTGGTGCGCCGTTTCCAGATCGTCCAGCGCGATGGCATAGCCGCGCGAGCGGCAATATTCAGTAACGCGCTTCAGGTGCTGCACGTCATGCTGAGATTCGCACCGCGTGAAATCCAGCACAATGTTTTTGGAGATGATGCCGTTGGCGCGCGCGGTTTCGCTCAACCCCTCCAGATAGACTTCCGGCCGTTGAATGAAGCCGGGAAAGAAGTTGACGAACAGGCAACCGTTGAAGGCGCTGGAAGCGAAGGTGCGAATGGCCTCCACGTGCAGCTGCCGGTCGATGGCATATTCAATGCAGAGCGCCTTGCTGGCCTTGACGATAGCGCCGCCGTCGATGGTGCCGCCGTCCGCCGCGCGCGCGCGGGCGAAGGATTCATAGCCGAATATTTTGCTGAGTCCGGTCATCACCGGCTGAAGGTAGCACATTACGCGCCCTTCCGTCAGCGCATCGCCCAGCCAGAGGCTGTCCGCGATGGCGTCCACTTGCGCGGCGGACATCAGCGCGGCATTTATTTGCGTCAGTGACGGCGCCTCCGTCCCGGCAATCACCGCCACCGCCACGTTTTCCAGCCCTTTGGCGTCGGCAAGAACCGTTTGCAGTTTCTTCCATTCGCTCCCCCATTGGCGGGAAACCTGTTGCATGAACACGCCTTCGCGTTCGGTGATCCCCGCTTTTCCGAGCGCCTTGCGCACGTAAAACGCGGCATCGCTGGCCTGGGGAATGGTGCACAGCCAATAGGTATCGGCCTGGTGCCAGGGTAAATGCATTAACTTGCCGGAAAACGACGCTCCGGAAGGAGTCTGCATGAAGAAGCTCCATAGCTGAGGATTGTTCCACCAGCATAGCGGGTTTTTGTTACCGCTTCCTTAATGCGGAATTCAGGCGTGAGGGGCATGTTCCCAGTGCAGGGCCGCCAGCCTCGCATACAGGGGGCTTTCCCGTAACAGGCGGGGATGCGGGCCTTCCGCTTCGATCCGCCCCTCGTTCAGCAGCAGAATGCGATCGGCGTTGATGACGGTGCTTAAGCGGTGGGCGATGATCAGCGTGGTGCGGCCGCGCATCAGCTCGGCCAGGGCCTGACGCACCAGCTGTTCGCTGGCGGCGTCCAGCGCCGAGGTGGCTTCATCCAGCAGCAGAAGATGGGGATTGCGGATCACGGCGCGGGCAATGGCCAGCCGCTGTTTCTGCCCGCCGGAAAGCCGCACCCCCTTTTCCCCCAGATGCGTCGAGAGGCCTTGTGGGAGTTTTTCAAGGAATTCCAAGGCATATGCGGCATCGGCGGCGGCCATTATCTCGGCATTGCTGGCGTTTGGCCGGCCGACGCGAATATTCTCCCAGGCATCGCCGGAGAAAATCACCGGCTCCTGCGGCACCAGGGCGATGTGGCGGCGCAGCGACGCCAGCTCCACATCCGGCAGCGCCGCGCCGTTGATGCGGATCGTGCCGGAGGTGGGATCGTAAAACCGTAAAATGAGTTGAAACAGCGTGCTTTTGCCCGCGCCCGAAGGTCCCACCACGGCCACCGCCTCGCCCGCGGCGACGCGGAAAGAAATATCGTGCAGGGCATGGCGGTCGCGGCGCGACGGATAATGGAAAGTGACATGCGAAAAATCCAGCGCGGCGGCTGTTGCATGCGTTAAAGGAAGCGGCACGGCATACGGCGGGGACTGAATGCGGGGGACAAGCTTCAGCATCTCGCTTAAACGCTCGGCGGCGCCGGCGGCGCGCTGCAGTTCTCCCCCCACTTCGGAGAGCGCCCCCACGGCGCCCGCCACCACCACCGCGTAAAACACAAAGGCGGAAAGATTCCCCGCCGACATCCGCCCCGCCGCCACACCGTGCCCGCCGATCCACAGCACCGTCACCACCGCGCCGAACACCAGCGAGATCACCAGCGCAATCAGGAACGCGCGCAGGCGGATGCGCGCCAGCGCTGTGGCCAGCGCCGTATCCACCGTTCCGGCGAAGCGCGCTTGCGCCTGCTGCTCCAGCGTCATGGCGTGCACGGTGCGGATGGCGCTGATGGTTTCCTCCGCATGCGCGTTCAGCGTGGCCACCTTGGCCTGCGTCTCCCGCGACAGGCCGCGCACGCGCCGCCCCAGCACCAGGATGGGAATCACCACCAGCGGCAGCATCATCAGCACGAAAAACGTCAGGCGCGGCGAGGTGGCAAGCAGCAGCCCCAGCCCGCCCGCCAGCAGCAGCGTGTTGCGCAGGGCGATGGCGATGGTGCTGCCGATGACGCTTTGCAGCAGCGTGGTATCGGTGGTGAGGCGCGAAAGCAACTCGCCGGTGGGGGTGGTTTCAAAAAAAGTGACGTCCATGCGCAAAAGCTGCGCGTAAATGGCCTGGCGGATATCGGCCACCACGCGCTCGCCCAGCCACGCCACCAGGTAGTATCGCCCGTAGCTGGCCAGCGCCAGCAGCGCGATTACCCCCCACATCAGCAGAAAGCCGCGGTCCAGCAGGCGCGTATCCGTGCCGTTCAGGCCGTAATCCACCATATAGCGCAAGGAGGCGCCCATGCCCAGTACCGCCGCCGACGTAAAGAGAATGGAGGCTCCCGCCAGCGCCACCCGCAGCCGGTAAGGCCGGAGATATGCCAGTAGCGGCAGCAGCAGGCGCAGATCGGCGCGGGGCAGGGACGGGTCAGAAACGGGCATATTTATGCAGAAATAGCATAATCCAATGCCTATTTAACAATTTATTTAGCCTAAAAGGAGTAGGATGAAGGCCAAAGGAGCATGATCATGCGCGAGAATAGCCACCTTTACCATCTTCATGAATTCCATTATGCGGCCATGGCGCCGTTCCGCGCGCTGGCCACCGCCGCCAAGCATTGGCACAGCAGCCCGCTGAGCCCGCTCTCCTATACCGGTTTCGGCCGGCGCGTGGCGGCGGCTTCCGAGGTGGTGGAGCGCATTACGCGGCGCTATCCCAAGCCCAGCTTCGGCATTGCGCAGACCACGGTGGACGGCAAGCCGGTGAACATTCTTGAAGAGGTGGTGGAAACCAGCCCCTTCTGCCGCCTGCTGCATTTCCGCAAGGAAGCGGACATGCATCAGCCCAAGCTGCTCATCGTGGCGCCGATGTCCGGCCATTACGCCACGCTGCTGCGCGGCACGGCGGAGGCGATGCTGCCGTTCACCGATGTTTACATCACCGACTGGGCGGATGCGCGCTACGTGCCTACCAGCATCGGTCGTTTCAACCTGGAGGATTACATTTCCTACACCCTCACGTATATGCAGATGCTGGGCCCGGATGTGCACGTGATGGCGGTGTGCCAGCCTTCCGTGCCGACGCTGATCGCCGCTAGCGTGATGAACGAGGTGGGCGATCACGCCGCGCCGCGTTCCATCATCCTCATCGGCGGGCCGATCGACACCCGGGAGAGTCCCACCAAGGTCAATCAGATGTCGCAGGAATATCCGCTGGACTGGTTCGAGCGGCATATGATCACGCGCGTGCCGTTCAATTATCCCGGCTTCATGCGCCGCGTCTATCCCGGTTTCATGCAGTTGGCGAGCTTCCTTTCGCTGAATCTGGACCGCCACATCAAGGCGCATGTGGATCTGTTCAATCACCTGATCGTCGGCGACGGCGAAAGCGCCGCCGCGCACCGCAAGTTTTACGACGAATATCTCTCGGTGGCCGACCTTCCGGCCGAGTTTTACCTCGATTGCATCGACCAGGTGTTCCAGCGCCATCTGCTGCCGCGCGGCGAGTTCGTGTACAAGGGCCAGAAAGTGCGGCCGGAAGCCATCACGCGCACCGCGCTGCTCACCCTGGAGGGGGAATTGGACGATATTTCCGGCGTCGGCCAGACTTATGCTGCGCAGAAGCTGTGCAGCGGGCTTCCTGCCTCCATGAAGCAACACCACCTGCAGCCGGGGGTCGGGCATTACGGCATTTTCAACGGCCGCAAATTCCGCGAGCTGGTGGTGCCCATCATCGTGAAATTCATCCATAAGGCGGCGGAAGCGGCTTAACGCCCCGGCTTGACGGCGCGGGCGCCAGCCTGCTATGCCGCTCTCATGCCGCTTTAGCTCAGGGGTAGAGCAACCGCCTTGTAAGCGGTAGGTCGTGTGTTCAAATCACACAAGCGGCACCATAAATTCAATAGGTTTAAATAGGCCGATTAATACGGCAGGAGTTTCTAATAAGGCTATAATAAGGCTGAGACAGGGACTTGGAAAGGACTTCGCATTATTACTCGGCTGCCGCTCTGCTTATTTTTTCTCGGGAACTCCCGGCTGTTTATCCGGCGGTGACAAATTGGGTAGAGGAACTCCAACCATACCTGCAGCGTCTTTAATATCGCCGGCATTAACCATTCCTAAGCTCTGGCGGAAAGCGGTGGTAAGTTTCCCATTGATTTCGGTATCGGACAGGTCGAAACGAGAGCCAGAGCCAGAGTTTAAGTTTATGGTAAATGGGGTGACCTCCTTTCCCATCACTTTCTTTACCGTCATTCCAGTGTATTTGTCATCCTTGGTCTGTGTTTCGCCCTCAAATGTCACAGGGAATCCTTCAATATCTACCGTCACACTTGCCGCATTTCCATTCCCTACGCTCATAAAGGCTTTCTCCCCAGGGATCTTGAAGGCTAGGTTCGATGCCGCAGTTTTTAGTTTTTTAAACGTATCCGTATTCACTAGGCCACCTGCGTCTTGCGCAACCTCAACCATCCATGCATGAAAAGCATCACCAGCCCCTGTAGTAAGATGGAAGGTATTCGCATCCATCGTTCCCAAAGGGATTTGCGTTCGGTTTTCCAGCGCGATCTCCTGAGTTTCCCGCCCCGGCAAAGTGATTCGCGTGAAATTGATATTATTTGATTTGTCGATGGTGCCATCTAGCCTGATATAGCGTTTCGTTTCACGACTCGTGTCTTCCATACCGGGAACGACCATATAGGCTGTTACCTTATCACCCTCCCGATGCAGGAAATATTTATCTTTAGGATTATCCGGCGTCGCGTCATCCAGCGGTCCCTTTTGCCCTGAAGGCACCATGTTCTCTGCTTTGCCGATGCTTTCTATGGCATCGTTAATACCCACCATTGCAAATGTATCATCCGTATTAATGGTGTTGCCGGAAGACATTCGGATGGCTTTTGGTACCTTTAGTTTTTTGAAGGGGCTGAAGTAGCTAAGACCTGAAGAAAGGTCTAAAAACAGCTACGATGTATAAGCGTAAGAGTAGATTAACAGGCCGGCAGCAAGGGAAGCT
>JAFATP010000131.1 GCA_019243895.1 Alphaproteobacteria bacterium | reverse complement strand
CTCGCCGGTTTTTCACATAATGCGCCAGCTTGGGCAGCTGCTGCATGCCCATCGCCGCCTGCACCTCGGTGGGCCGCAGATTATAGCCCTGGTTGATGAAGATGAAGCGCGGGTCGATGTCCGGATATTCGCGGATGTATTTCTCCTTCTCATCCGCCTCGCGGCTCCAGCCGTGCGCGCGCAGCACGCGCATCAGCTCCACCAGATCGAAATTGTCGGTAAAGCAGATGCCGCCCTCGAAGGTGGTGATGTGGTGCGAGTAATAAAAGCTCATCGTGCCGCAATCGCCGAGCGTGCCCACGTGTTTGCCTTTGAACGTGGCCCCCATCGATTCGCAGGTGTCTTCGATAACGTAGAGATCATGCTTTTTCGCCAGCGCGAGAATGATGTCCATGTCGCAGGGATTGCCATAGACATGCACCAGCATGATGGCCCGCGTCTTCGACGTGATGGCCGCCTCCAGCTTGGCGTAATCGAAATTATAAGTGGCAGCGTCGCAATCCACGAACACCGGCACCAGGTTGTGCTGAACCAGCGGCCACACCGTGGTGGCCCAGGAAAGCGCCGGGACGATCACCTCGTCGCCTGCCTTCAGCGGATCGTTCCATGCCGGGTTGGCCAGCGCCGCTATCGCCAGCAGATTGGCGGAGCTGCCGGAATTATTCATCAGCGCGAATGTGCTGCCGAAATAATCGGCGCATTGCTCCTCGAATTTCCGCACCTGCTTTCCCATGGTGACGAAGGTAGAGAGCGACTGCGCGATCATGGCGTTGATTTCTTCCGCCCCGAAGCCCGGCTCATGCAGCCGCACCGCGGGATTCTCGGGGTCGAAGCCGAAGCGGAAATGCTCGGCGCAATACGCCTCCACGTGCTGGCGGATGGCGGATAAGTGTTTGTCGGTCATATGTTCCTTATAAATAAAATCAGGCCGCCATTCTTAACCATGGACGCAGCGGCAGGCAAGCTTTTTCCGTCGGAAATCCGCGCCGCCGCTTGCAGCGGCTGGCGATGCCTTATGCTCCCGGTGCACCGGCGCAGACGTGGCTACCGTGTCAAGAACTGGCTGCCTCCGGCGACGCGGCGGCGCCAGTAATCCAGCAAATCCTGCATGGTCTGCTCAAAGGTAATCTGCGGTTTCCAGCCGGTATGCCTTTCGAATTTCGAGGTATCCGGCACCTGGAGATCGGCATCGATCGGCCGCAGCCGCTCCGGGTCGATCTCCACCGTGATGTCCTGCCTGCGCGCGGAAAGCGAGATCAGGTGGTCGAGCATGGCGCGCACGGTGCAGGTGTAGGTGCCGCCGATATTGTAATACTCGCCGCCGACGGGCTTGACGGTGACCAGCATGTAATAGGCGCGCACGGCGTCGCGCACGTCGGCGAAGGTGCGCAGGGATTCCAGATTGCCCACCTTGATCACCGGAGGAATCATCCCCTGCTCGATCATGGCGATCTGCTTGGCGAAGGTGGATTCGGCGAACACGTCGCCACGGCGCGGGCCGGTGTGGGTGAACATGCGGGTGGTCATCACCTTCATGCCGTAAGCCTCGGCGTAAAACCGCCCGACAAGGTCGGTGCCCACTTTGGAAATGGCGTAAGGCGATGCCGGATGAAACCCGCACTCTTCATTGATCGGCAGCTTTTCCTTCGGCACCCGCCCGAACACCTCCGACGAGGCGCAGACATGCACCACCGCCTCCTGCTTATATTGCCGCAGCGCTTCCAGTACGCGGCTGGTGCCCTGAATGTTAGTTTCATACGTGTCCAGCGGCGCGGTGAAACTGGTTTTGGGGTAGCTTTGCGCCGCCAGGTGAAAAACGTAATCCGGCTGCGTCAGCCGCACCGCCTCATTGATGGAATCGCTGTCGCGCAGATCGCCATAAACCAGGTGCAGCCGGTCGCGGCGATTGATGCGCGCGATATGATGCGAGAGATTGTCCAGCGGGCTGCGCCAGCGGCAAAGCCCGAAAATCTCCCAGTCGGTCTGCTCCAGCAGGTAATCCGCCAGGTGCGAGCCGACCATGCCGGTGATGCCGGTGATGAACGCTTTCTTTTTCGTCACGCCGCTCCTCCGCTTGCCGCCCTGCGCTGCGGCGCAGTTACGCGCCAGGTTCGGTATTCCGCTTGCGCGCGGGCGTAATCTTCCGGCACGCCGATGTCGATAAAATATCCCTGGGCCAGCCAGGCGTGCATCGGCACGGCGGCGCAGAACGGCCGCTGAAAATCCGCCTCGAAGGAGAATGCTTCCGGCACCGCATTGCCGGCGAAAAGATCCGGACTTACGATATAACAGCCGGTGCTGATCATGCCCGGCTGCGCCCTGCCGGGATAGCGGAATTCGGTGATGCGATGCGCCGCATCGAACATCACCTCGCCGTAGCGGCTGCAATCCGGCATGCCGCGCAGGCCGATGGTGAGCGCGGCGCCGCTCCTGATGTGCGAAGCGCGCATGGCGCGAATGTCGATCTCGACAAAGCTGTCGCCGTTGCCGACGAAGAGCGGCGCTTCCGGCTGCAATATGGCAAGGGCCCGCTTCACCGCCCCGCCGGTGCCGAGCGGTTTTTCCTCGACAGCGTAGCGCAGGCGTATGCCTTCGAAGCTGTCGCCGAAATAGCCGGAGATGGTTTGCGCCAGATGGTGCAGGGCGATTAGCGCCTCGCTCACTCCCTGGCCTTGCAGATAGCGCAGGTAATGCGCCAGAAACGGCTCGCCGCCGACGGGCGCCATCGGCTTGGGGACATCCTCGCCAATGGCGGATTTAAGGCGCGTGCCGAAGCCGCCCGCGAGAATGATGGCCTGCATGGGTTATGCGGTCTCGCGCTGCCGGGCGGTGTTATATTGGGCGCCGAACAGCGCCTCTTCGATCAGCGCGCAATAAATATGTCCCAGCATGATATGGCATTCCTGGATTTTCGGCGTTTCGCTGGAGGGCATTTTCAAAATAATGTCGCACAGCGTGCCCATAGCACCGCCGCTCTGGCCGGTCTGCCCCACCACGGCAATATTCTTGGCCCTGGCCGCCGCGATGGCTTTCAGCACGTTGGGCGAATTGCCGGAGGTGGAGATGGCCACCAGCACGTCGCCGGGCTGGCCGAGGGCTTCCACCTGGCGCGAGAATACGGTGTCAAATCCGTAATCATTGCCGATGGCGGTAAGCGCGGAAGTATCCACCGTCAGCGCGATGGCGCTCAAGCCGGGGCGGTTGAAGTTGAGGCGGCTCACCAGTTCGGCGCTCAGATGCTGCGCGTCCGCCGCCGAGCCGCCATTGCCGCAGAACATGAT
>JAFATP010000251.1 GCA_019243895.1 Alphaproteobacteria bacterium | reverse complement strand
CCCATGTATAACTGGAGGCAGGCTTTCGAAGAGATCGCAAAAACCGACGGGTTTATGGCAGATACGATCCGAAAAAAGGTTCCTGACGGCAGGATGTCTCACTGTCTTGGCTGGAACGGCCAATGCTCGGGGCCGGCCTATCCGGCGGAAGTCTATTCATTCCATCCGCAGGTGGAATGCGAGGACGGGTTTACTTATATAGGCGTGATGATCGCCTCGGACGGCATCGAAAATGGAGTGCGAAACGGGAAGGTGCGGGAGGCATTGCAGCGCCAATTCGCTATCGACCCTTCACCCGAGATCGACCCTTCACCCAAGATCGACCCTTCACCCAAGATCGACCCTTCACCCGAGGCTTTGTCAAAAGCCGCCGTGGAAGCGGCCGCTCCCTTCACTACGGATAACGTTACCGCCATGGTGATGACGAACGCCCAAGGCAAGGCGGGTGATTTAATCGTCGTGGCGGACGGCAATACCGGCAGCGCCGATGTGGCGGATGCGGCCGTGCAATGCATCCGCGAGGCCTGCCGGGAGCACGCCGCCGCGCCGCCCGGCCCTTCCGTTTCTTCTCCCGGTATCGCGCCGGGCGATCCATCCCGGCATCCCGGCGCATCGCCCGGCCCATAATCCGCATTTACATTCGCCGCGCCATGCGCACAATATACCCATGCTGCTTCCGCATTGCATTTTCATCACCGGCGCCACCTCGGGCTTTGGCGAGGCATGCGCCCGCCGCGCCGTGCGCGAAGGCGCAAAAGTGGTTATCGCGGGAAGGCGGCAGGAGCGGCTGCACGCATTAGAGCAGGAACTCGGCGATGCCGCGCTCGCCGTCCGCTTGGATGTGCGTGACCCGGAGGCGGTGCGGCGCGCATTCGATGCTTTGCCGTCACCGTTTGACGCCATCGATGCGCTGGTCAACAACGCCGGGCTGGCTTTAAACCTGGCGCCGCTGCAAGACGTGCCGCCGGAGGAGCTGGAAACGATGGTGGATACCAACATCAAGGGTATGATTTATTGCACCCGCGCCGCGCTGCCGGGCATGATCGCGCGTAACCGGGGGCATATCGTGAACATCGGCTCCACGGCGGGAAGCTATCCATATCCGGGCGCCCATGTTTATGGCGGCACCAAAGCCTTCGTTAAGCAATTCTCGCTGAACTTGCGCGCCGATCTGTTGGGGAAACGGATCCGCGTCACTGCCGTGGAGCCGGGCATGGCGGAAACCGAGTTCTCGCTCACGCGCTTTCACGGCGACCGCGCCCAGGCCGCTGCGGTCTATGACGGCCTTACTCCTTTAAGCCCATCGGATGTGGCGGAAACTATCTGGTGGGTGCTGACACGCCCGCCGCATGTGAACGTCAACCGCATTGAGCTGATGCCGGTGATGCAGGCATTCTCGGCGCTGGCCGTGCACCGCGAACCGGCATGAAGTGGCTGCAACACCGCTACCCGCGCAGCCTGCTGGTGCTGCTGGCCGCGCTGCTTTATTTCGCGCTTTACGTGGTGCCGGAGTTCCTGCTGCATTATCGCGGGCCGTTATTCGCGCCGGGGGTGGCGGCGCACCAGGCGCAGCTCCTGCTCACCGTGTTCGTGCAGACCTATTGCATCCTGTTCGCGCTGACCATCGCGCCCGGCGTCTGCCTGGCGCTGATGCCGGTGCTGTGGGCTCTCACCGCGCGGGCCGATTACATGACGCGCGTTTTTCAGGCGCAAATCTCCAAAGACGGCATCGCCGCCGTGGCGGAAATCACCACCGGCGAGATCGGTAATTTCCTGGCGGCACCGCTGGTGATCGCCGTGCTGACCGGCGCCTGCGCCGGGCTGGCCGTTGCAGGCATCATCGTGCTGCGCGAGCGCCGGCAACCGCAGAACCGGGCCGCTGCGATGATGGCGATTGCGTTCACGCTGATCAGCCTGCTGCTCAGCGTTGCCACCGAACGCTATCCGCCGTATAATTTTCTCTACGCCGCCGAGCAATACGGCATCATGAGGCTTCATCAGCATTTCACCGCGCGCACCGACATCGCGGCGAAAATACCCAGCGCCTGGCAGGCGCAGCCCGGCGAAGCGCCGCCGGTGGTTGTGCTGGTAATCGGCGAATCGGCCCGCGCCGACCATTTCCACCTCAACGGATATGCGCGGGAAACCTCGCCGCTGCTGGAGACGCGGGCGCATCTGGTGAACTTTCCCCACACGGTTTCCTGCGGTGTATTTACGCGCGTCTCCGTGCCCTGCATGCTCACCCGCGCCACGCACGACAACCTGGCGCCCATCTTCAGCGAAACCTCGGTGCTCAGCGTGTTCCGCAAGCTGGGGTTTTACGTGGCGTGGCTCGGTGCGCAAGGTTCATTCTCTCCCGCCGACCCCGCCACCGCCATTATCGGCGAAGCCAATGAGCACACCCTGCTTACCGACCGCTCCTTTCTTGCCAACCAGGTGCTGGACGAGCAGCTGCTGCCGCTGCTGGAGAAGGCGCTCGCCGGGCATCAGGGCCCGCTGGTGGTGGTGCTGCACACGCTGGGCAGCCATTGGCAATACAGCGCCCGCTACCCGGCGGCTTTCAGCCGCTTCACCCCCGCCTGCGGCACCACCATGACGCCCAATGCCATCGCCAGGGCGCAGGAGGAGGAAATCAAAGGCTGCCCGGAGGGGCTGGCGGGCATCGTCAACGGCTATGACAACAGCATCCTTTACACGGATTATATTCTCGATCAGGTAATTCAGCGCTTAGTGAACCGCAACGCGCTGTTTATGTACGTGTCGGATCACGCGGAGTCGCTGGGCGAAGAGGGCCGCTTCCTGCACGGCCATGACGACGCCCCGGAGGATTACCAGGTGCCGATGTTCTGGTGGGCATCGGACGCTTTCATCGCGCATCACGAAAAAGCGTGGAAAGCGCTGCAAGCCAAAACCCGAATGCCGGTCAGCCAGGATTACATCTTCCACAGCCTGCTGGACTGCCTGGGCGTGCAGTCGGCGCTGATCGACGCCCGGCTCAGCCTGTGCCGGATGTAATATAAATTGCGCTCAAGCGGCAGGCTACTATACGCTTTATTGAAATTGCAGCGCCTTGGCCTGTTTCACCCCCGGCAGCTTGCCGATCTTGGCCAGCAACTCGCTGTTGATTTCCTGATCCACCTCCAGCAGCGCCACCGCGTCGCTATGCGTGTCATCGCGGCCGAGATGGAAATTGGC
>JAFATP010000248.1 GCA_019243895.1 Alphaproteobacteria bacterium | reverse complement strand
ACCCCTCCTGCTCGTAGCCGATCTCCCGCACCTTGTCCCGCACCACCTGCTCGATCCGCTCGAAGGTGAAATCCTCAACCCCGCGCGTCTCTCCCGCCACGAGGATGTGGTTGGTGGTGGCCAGCGTCTCCACCGCCGCCCGCGCGTGCGGGTTCTCGGTCAGAAACGCATCCACGATGGCGTCCGATATCTGGTCGCACACCTTGTCCGGGTGGCCCTCCGCTACCGATTCGCTGGTGAATACATAGGACGCGCGGCCCTCCTGAAATGACGATGACATAGCAAACTCCTTAAAACTCCTGGCAAGCCCGGCAATGTGCAGCCGGCGCCGCTTACCGTCAACGAAATTTTCACATTGCGCGCGCAAAAGCCAAAAAAAGCTAGAAAAATCGTGCACTACCTTCTACATTTCGGCGGAAAAGAGGGCAAAACCGATGGAAGCAGTGATCTTATGCGGCGGCAAAGGCACGCGGCTGCGCGAAGAAACCGAGTTTAGGCCGAAGCCCCTGGTGGAGATAGGCGACTATCCCATTCTGTGGCACATCATGCGGCATTACCGGCATTTCGGGGTCAAGGATTTCGTTCTCTGCCTTGGCTACAAGGGCAGCATGATCCGCGATTATTTTTTGAATTACAACATGCATCAGTGCAATTGCCGCCTGGATATGGCCACGGACGCGGTGGAAGCTTTTGACGCCACCACGCCGCTCGACTGGCGCATCTCGTTCATCGACACCGGCCAGGAAACGCTCACCGGCTCGCGGTTGCGCATGGCGCTGCCCTATCTCAAGGGGGAGCGGTTTTTCGCCACTTACGGCGACGGGGTCAGCAATGTGGATTTACAGCTGCTGCTGAAGCGTCACCGGGAAAACGGCAAGCTTGCCACCGTCACTGCCGTGCATCCTTCCTCCCGCTTCGGGGAGCTTGATTTGCATGACGGCGCGGTGCGATCCTTCGTGGAAAAGCCACAGGTGACGGACGGGTGGATCAATGGCGGGTTCTTCGTGTTCGAGAAAAAAGCCCTGATGCGCCTGCCCTTGGAGGAATCGAACGTGTCGCTGGAGGGTCAGCTGCTGGAACAGCTCTCGGCGGAGAACCAGCTGGGCGTGTATGAGCATGACGGCTTCTGGCAATGCATGGACACCTACCGCGAAATGCAGATGCTGGACGGCTTATGGAAGTCCGGCAAGGCCGAGTGGAAGACCTGGAGCGACGAGCCGCTGGCAACATCCAAGGCCGAATGCGCATAAACACTCAGTTTTGGCGGGGCCGGCACGTGCTGGTCACCGGGCATACCGGCTTTGCCGGAAGCTGGCTGGCCGCTACGCTTCACCGGCTGGGCGCGCGCGTCACCGGCATTGCGCTGGCCCCGGAAGCGCCCGCGCTCTTTCCGTTGCTGGCGCCACGGCTGAACGGCATTACCTCGCATATCGCCGATCTTCGGGATCCCGCAGCCGCCCCACTGGTGGAGAAAGCGGCGCCGGAGGTGGTGTTCCACCTGGCGGCCGAAAGCCTGGTGCGGCGCGCTTACCGGGAGCCCGCCGCCACCTTCGCCACCAACGTGCTGGGCACCGTGCATGTACTGGAAGCGCTGAGAAACGCTCCTTCCATACGCGCCGCCGTGCTGTTCACCACTGATAAAGTTTATGCCAGCCAGGAATGGGTGTGGCCCTACCGCGAAACCGACCGGCTGGGCGGAAACGAGCCTTACGGCGCCAGCAAGGCTGCCGCCGAGCTTGCCGCCGCCGCATATTATCATTCTTATTTCGCCGCCAACGGTCCCGGCATCGCCACCATGCGCGCCGGCAACCTCATCGGCGGCGGAGATTTTTCGGCTGACCGGCTGGTGCCGGATTTCATGCGCGCCGCCATGCGGGATACGCCGCTGGTAGTGCGCCGCCCCCAGGCCAGGCGGCCGTGGCAATTCGTGATGGAGCCGATTCTGGCCATGCTGGCGCTGGCCGAGCGCCTGCACGCCGAGCCGCAGGCCTATAGCGAGGCCTGGAATGTCGGCCCGGCATTGCGCGATACGGTGACGGTGGAGGAACTGGTGCGGCAGCTCAAGCAGGCATGGGGGGACGCGCGGATGAAAGTGCAATTGGAAAAAGAACCGGCAGGGCCCCCTGAAGCGGGAACGCTGGCCATTGACAGTGCCAAGCTGGCCTTGCGCCTCGGCTGGAATCCCGTGTGGACGCTGTCCGAGGCGGTGGCCAAAACGGCGCGGTGGTATAAAGCCCATGCGGAGGGCGACGACATGGCGGAAGTGACGCTGCACCATATTCAGGAATTCCTCGATGCCGCAGCGTGAGGTGCAACAGCCGGCTCCGGCCGCGCAGCCCGCATGCCGCTTCTGCGGCGGCACCCATCTGCACGCCGTGCTGGACCTCGGCATGTCGCCGCTGGCCAATGCCTATCGCAGCGAGGCGCAGCTGTTGCAGCCGGAAACGTTTTACCCGCTGCGCGCCGTGCTGTGCGAGAGCTGCTTTCTGATGCAGTTGACCAGCAGCCCGCCGCCAACGGAGCTTTTTCAAGATTACCGTTATTTCTCCTCCTTTTCCGCCACCATGAGCCAGCACGCGCGCGCTTACGCGGAGATGGCGGCGTCGCGGTTCGGGCTTTCGCCGCAATCGCTGGTGGTGGAAATCGCCAGTAATGACGGCTACCTGCTGCGTTATTTCAAGGAGCGCTCCATTCCCGTGCTGGGAATAGAGCCCGCGCGCACGGTGGCGGAGGCGGCGATGCACCATCATGGCATCCCCACCCTCACCCGCTTCTTCGGGCTGGCCCTGGCGCAGGAGCTGAAAGCGAAGGGACAGCGCGCCGACCTGGTCGTTGCCAACAATGTGCTGGCGCACGTGCCCGATCCCAATGATTTCGTCGCCGGGATTGCCTGCCTGCTCAGCGAGCGCGGCGTTGTCACCGTGGAATTTCCCGATGTGGCCAGCCTGCTGGATGAGGGCCAGTTCGACACCATTTATCACGAGCATTGCTCCTATCTTTCGCTGCAATCGGCGGAACGCATGTTCCGGCGGCACGGGCTTACCGTGTTCGATGTGGATAAGATCGGCGTGCACGGCGGCTCGCTCCGGCTGTATGCCTGCCGCGACGGGACGCAGGCAGTGAGCCTGCGCGTCGCTTCCTTGCGCGACCCGGCGCTGGAGCACGCAGCCGCATATGAGGCGCTGGCGCAGAAGGCGCATGCCATCAAGCGCGACCTGCTGGGCTTTCTGATCGAAGCCAAGCGGCAGAGCAAGCGGCTTTGCGCTTACGGCGCGCCAGCCAAGGGCAATACCCTGCTCAATTTCTGCGGCATCCGCACCGATTTCCTGGATTTCACGGTGGATATCAGCCCGCATAAGCAGGGGTTGTATCTCCCCGGCTCCGGCATTCCCATTCTGGCCCCGGAGGCATTGAAGAAGGAGAAACCGGATTATGTGCTGATCCTGCCGTGGAATTTGAAGAATGAAATCATGCACGAACACGCATATATCCGCGACTGGGACGGACATTTCGTGCTGGCGATTCCGCAACTGGAGATATGCTGACCATGGCAGAGCCTGAGCTCTCCCTGTGCATTCACGGCGCGATGCTGGGCGAATTCCTGCGCCATAATCATCAAGCGCTGGAGCAATTGCATCGCGCATCCGCGCTGGAGATACTGGTATGGGGGGAAGCGGAGGATGATACGGAGGCGGCGCTGCCGCTGCGCTATGTGCAGACCGACAACCTACCTTATAACCAGGCGCTGCAGGCATTGTGGCGTCATGCAACGGCTCCGCTGCTGATGACGCTGGAAGCCGGCGACCGATTGAATCCCCGCGGCATTAAAAAAGCCCTGCGCCATTT
>JAFATP010000144.1 GCA_019243895.1 Alphaproteobacteria bacterium | reverse complement strand
TTGAACCTGTTCATATTACGGTGGATGACAATGGATCAACCGGAGAAAAAGCGTTCACCGGTACGCACGCCTCCATCGATACTGAAACAAGCGATGCGGTTTTTTCCCCACAGCATCAGCACGGCGGGCATGCGGTACATCCCATCAGCCCGGAAGTCAGTGACGCGATTTTCTCCATAGTCCCTCATGCCCCCGCGGCGCATCCTCACGCGCCTACCCATCCTAAATCTCCCCACCACGAAAAATCTCCGCCTCCCCATTCCGAACCTCCTGAAGGAAGCGGTGCACCAGGGTCCGGCCGCGCAAAAAATCCTCCCACCCTAGGTCATCATACAAAAGCGCTTCATGGTTTGGGGAAAGGACAGAGCCATCGGCCGAAAGAATCTCATGGAAGAACCGAGCATCAACGATTTTCTCGCCACGGCGCTGGCGGAGGGGGTGATTACGAAGCTAATCCCCGCAAGAAAAAACATAAACGGCCATGGTTCATCCCCCAGGTGATAGAGATCAAGGAGGATGGTAATATTTTTGTGACGCTTTTCGACCATAAAACGCAAGAATTATTGCCGTCGCACGCCATCGCATTGCTAATGCCTGAGGCAGGAAAGCACCTCACCTTTAAGGTGCCTGACGAGGCGCAGAAAATAACGCTGATAACCGCAGCGGATGGGAAGTCCTTTCGCCTGGAGGTGACCGCTCATGGGGTTGCGGAGAGCTATGCGGTTGAAATCAAGGGCCCGGCGGTCACTCCTCAGCAGGTGTATGTTCAAAACCAGCGAGGTGAGTCAGTGGATATGACGGTAGTGATTGAAAAAGCCGCGGGGAAAGAGAGATAAAAAACGGATCCACCGCTTCCTTTTCTAAATGACTGAAATAGAAACAATTTTGCCGCCAAACCGGAGAATGGCGGTGCAGTCAATCAACAATTAAAGATTGCCTAACAACTATCATTACTTATGGTTGTATTACGGTCGAGGTGAGTTGCGCGGCGACCGCCTGCGTCTGCCGCAGCAGGTTTTCCCGTAGCGGCAGCAGCCCGGTCTGCGTCAGATAACCTTCGGGGCCGATGGCCGCGGTACTGGTCAGCTCATGAATGAACTCCGCCAGGCCGGCCACGTGGCGCAGATGCTGCCGTTTCACATATACATAGAGAACGCGGGCCACGGGATAGGCGCCCCCGGCAATCTGCTGATAGGCGGGCGGAATGCCGTTGACTAGGCTTCCCTGCACCTTGGCCTGGTTCTCCGCGAGATACCCATAGCCGATAATCCCCAGCGCCTGCGGATTGGTTTCCAGTTTCTGAATCACGATATTATAATTCTCGCCGGCCTCGATATAGCACCCGTCCTCGCGCAGCAGGCGGCACGCGTTTTTCCGCTCCTTGGGGTCTACATGCGCCGCGGCGAATTCCGGCATGGCGTCGCAAGCCTTTTCCATCACCAGCTCGGCAAAGGCATCGCGCGTGCCGGAGGTGGGCGGCGGCCCGTAGACGCGGATGGGAACGTCCGGCAGGGCGGGATTAACCTCCCGCCATGAGGAATACCGATTCGGCGCCGGCGCGCCGTTTTTCGGCACGTCGCGCGCCAGCGCCAGGAAGATGTCGCGCAGGGAAAGGGAGAAATGCGGGGCGCGGACGCTGTTGGCGAAGACGATCCCGTCATAGCCGATCGCCAGCTCGGCGATATCGGTGACGCCGTGGGCGCGGCAGAGCGCCAGCTCGCTGTCGGTGATGCGCCGCGATGCGTTGTTGATGTCCGGGAAATCATCCCCGACGCCGCCGCAGAAAAGCTTGAAGCCGCCGCCGGTGCCGGTGGACTCCACGATGGGGGTGCGGAACCCGCCTTCCTTGCCGAACGCCTCGGCCGCCAGGGTGACGTACGGATAGACGGTGGAGGAGCCGACCACCCGAATCTGCTCGCGCGCCTGCGCCGCCGCGGCGCTCAGCGCCATGCAGGCCGCAGTCAATGACCACAGGAGATGGCGGATGGGCGGGGCTGCGGGCATCGGCCAGACTATAGCCGCGGTTTTTGCCGCGTCAATGGCGGGCGGGAAGCGGCGGGCCCGCAGGGTTATGCCGGGGCGCTGGGCGGAAGAAGGTTGATCGTTGCGTGGGAATGACTTGCAATGGCTTTTATTTCCATTATATACCATACGCTCACGCCGGCCGCATCGGGATTCAGCGGCGGCGTGTCTGCCAAAGACAGGCGGAGCAATCAACATTCCCTGTTTGCCGTTGGCGTGGCGGAAGCGCAAGCCCCGGCGGCGGCAGAGGGATTCGGTATCGCGGGGTAGAGCAGCCCGGTAGCTCGTCAGGCTCATAACCTGAAGGTCGCAGGTTCAAATCCTGCCCCCGCAACCAACTCCAATTGCACTTTTCTCCCCATGTGCATGGTTAATCAGCCCTTCGTCGTTATTATTGCAGGCCGCGTCACCCGCCGCCATCCGCCATTTACTGCCGAACAGCATTTCCGGCACGTCGCAGATAGGTTTGC
>JAFATP010000115.1 GCA_019243895.1 Alphaproteobacteria bacterium | reverse complement strand
TGCTCCATCCGATAGAAAAAGATTTCGGATCACCCAAGGGGAACAAGAACGGTTGGAAGTTTCCTTATTTTGGGATGCCAAAGCTAGGGCATTGACAGCGGGATTTGCGCCCCCTGATACAGTTGACGCTTTTGTTGAAGAAGCAATAGAGGAACGCCGTAAGCAACTTGCAGCAGGGCGCGGCCCAAGCTAGCAGACTTGCCGTCAAGTCCCTTTATTTTTTCTTTTTATCGCCGCGCTCGTCCTTGGGTTCCGTGAAATAACCGCCGAAAGGCGTGAACATGGAAAATGCTTTTTCAAAGAACGAGACGTTTTGCCGCGTTAATTCCTCCATCTGCGCGAAGGGAGAGAAATCCTTCATGGCGCGCTCGGTGTAATCGCGGATGCGCTCCTGGTTGGAAATGAAGGTGCGCATGCTGGCATCCAGGTAATGCTGCAGGGTGGAGCTCATGCTGTTATCGTAAAAACGGATCACCGAGCGCAGGAAGCTGGTGGGCAGCAGCGGATTGCCCCGGGTTTCCAGCTCGAAAATGATCTGGGTGAGCACCTGGCGCGTGAGATCCTCGCCGGTTTTGGCGTCCACCACCATGAAATCCTGCTCGTCTTTCACCAGCTGCGCCAGATCCTCCAGCGTGACATACATGCTGGTTTCGGTATTATAGAGGCGGCGGTTGGGGTATTTTTTAACGATGACCGTTTCGACCGGCGCGGCGGAGTGGCGGGACATAACACGTGCCTTTTCGGATTGTCTTTCGGATTGCTTTTTCACGACGAACGACGGTATAGACGCGGAAGAGATTTTGTATCATCCTTCTTATGCTGCCGCAATTATAAAGCTCAAGGTACCGGCCTATGACCCAGACCTCGTATCGGCAACTTGCCCAGCAATACATGGAATTATGGCAAAAACAGATGAGCGCCGTGCTGACCGACCGCGAATTCATCCAGTCCATGCTGGAGATGATGCAGGCCGCCTCCTCCGGCGGGAGCCGCGCCCATGATGCGGGACGGCGCCCCTCTGCCCACGCTGCCGATTCACCTGGCGCTGCAAATGAGCGCCTGGAGCAGCTCGACTATCGCCTCCGCATGCTTGAACAACGCATCGGCGCGCTCGAAGAAAGTGCTCGAAAAACAAAGACTCGCCGGCGAAGTAAGCCGGCTGGCTAAAAGCCGGGTAGAAGCACTTCTTAAGGGCGTTGGCGTTTATCAGGCGGCATCTTACCGGCGGGATCTTCCGGAAGCGCCTGCCGTGTGGCGGCGCGGCACGGCGCGGCTGCTGGATTATTCGGCGGCGGCACGCGCGGATAACGGCACCGCCGCACGCCCCTGCCCGCCGGTTCCCATTCTCTTCATTCCCTCGCTGATCAACCGTTATTATGTGCTGGATTTGCAGCCAAAGCGCAGCCTGCTGCGGTTCCTGGCGCAAGCGGGCGCCATGCCGCTGGTGATCGACTGGGACGCGCCGGGACCGCTGGAGCGCGGCTATGCCTGCGCCGACTATGTCACCGACCATCTGGCGGCGGCGTTGCGATTCGTGCGGGAAACCACCGGCCAGCCACCGGTGCTGGCGGGCTATTGCATGGGCGGCATCCTGGCCCTGGCGCTGGCGGCGCTTTTTCCGCACCAGGCGCGCGGGCTTGCCTTATTCGCCACGCCGTGGGATTTTCACAGCGCCGACATGCGCGCGCCTCGCCTGAACCCCGCCGCGCTGGCGCGCGCGCGCCAATGGCTGAGCGAGATGGACAGCCTTCCCGCCGCTCAGGTGCAGGCGCTTTTTTCACTGATGGACCCGTGGCTGTTTCAGGAAAAGTTTCAGCGCCTCAGCACCCTGACGCCCGGCAGCGCAGCGTTTGAATCCTTCATGGCGCTGGAGCGCTGGGTGAATGACGGCGTGCCGCTGGCGAAGCGCGTGGCCGAAGACTGCCTGATCCGTTTCGGACAGGAAAACCTGCTGGCGCGCGGGCAATGGAAGGTGGACGGGCAGCGCATCATCCCGCAGCGCATCCGCATGCCCGTTTTCGTCGCCGCGCCGCGCAAAGACAACGTGGTGCCGCCCGGCTGCGCGCTGCCGCTGCACCGCCTGCTGCCGCATTCGGCGCTGTGCGAGCCTTCCGGCGGGCATGTGGGCATGATCGTGGGCAGAAAGGCGCGCGCCGAGCTGTGGCAGCCTTTCGCGCGGTGGCTTTCATTGCAGCGCAGCATATGAAGTGCTGGACAATTGTTGCCCTCGTCCTTACATAACGCGCAAGGTAAACAGGAGAAGAAAAATGGCAGACAAGAACGATGTGATGATTGCAACCGCGGTGCGCACGCCGATCGGTGTCTTCAACGGCGGCTTAAGCGCGCTTCCGGCCCATAAGCTGGGCGAAGTGGTGATCCGCGAATTGCTGAAGCGAACCGGCATTCCCGGCGGCGACGTGTCGGAAGTCATCCTCGGGCAGATTCTCACCGCGGCGGCGGGGCCGAATCCGGCGCGGCAGGCTTCCCTCAACGCCGGGCTGCCGAAGGAAGTGCCCGCCTGGGGCATGAACCAGCTTTGCGGCTCCGGCCTGCGCGCGGTGGCGCTCGGCTATCAAGCCATCAGGAACGGTGATTCAAGCATCGTGATCGCGGGCGGGCAGGAAAGCATGAGCCAGGCCCCGCACGCCATGCATCTTCGCAACGGCATTAAAATGGGGCCGGCCACCATGGTGGACACCATGCTTTATGACGCGCTGGTGGATCCGTTCCAGCATGTGCATATGGGCATGACGGCGGAAAACGTGGCCAAGAAATTCGGCATCACCCGGAAGGAGCAGGATGAATTCGCCCTGGCTTCGCAGCAGAAAGCCTCTGCCGCCATCCGCGAGGGACGCTTCAAGGATGAGATCGTGCCGGTGGTGGTGGCGGGGAAAAAAGGAGACGTGACGG
>JAFATP010000215.1 GCA_019243895.1 Alphaproteobacteria bacterium | reverse complement strand
TTCATTCTGGTGGCCCTGTGCATCTTTGTGGTGTATATGGGCATCGTCGCGCTTCTGCACAAAAATCCCGTGCGGGAGCGGCTGAAGCGCCTGGTGCCGGTGAGCGCCATTGATGCCGGCTTCATTTATGACGAAAGCAAATCGCCGCTGGTGCAATTCTGCGGTAACGTGCTGGCGATGCTGGGGGTGGACCTGACACAGGCGCGCCGCGACCAATATTATCCGCTGGCGCGGGCAGGGCTGGTCTCCACCGAAGCATTAGTCTATTACCTGTTCTTTCTTCGCGTGGTGCAGCCTGTGTTGTTCATCCTGGGCGTGGTGATGCTGCTTAAGATCTTCGGCGTGCCTGCCGATGAAAGCCTGCGGAAAGTTTTCTATCTGCTGGTGGGAGCGCTGCTCCTGGTAATAGGCAGCTACGGCGCCAAGCTGTATTTACGCAACCGCACCATTAAGCGCCAGGCCGTGCTGGAAAAATCCTTTGCCGATGCGCTGGACCTGCTGCTGGTATGCGTGGAATCCGGCCTGCCGTTGGATGGCGCGCTCGCCCGCGTATGCCGGGAATTGAAACGCGCGCATCCGGAAATTACTGCGGAGCTGGACCGGCTGCGGGTGGAGCTGAACGTGTTGAATGATCGCGGGCAGGCGCTGCAGAATCTGGCGGAGCGCACGAATACCCACGGGTTTAAAACACTGGTGGCTTTCCTCATGCAGACGGAGAAATTCGGCACCAGCATTGCCGATACGCTTCGCGTGCTGGCGGACGAATTCCGCACTTCGCGCATGATGGTAGCGGAGACGAAAGCGGCGCGCATTCCGGCGTTGATCACCGTGCCGTTGATTTTCTTCATTCTGCCGGCCTTCATGCTGATCATTATGGCGCCGCCGGTGATCAAGATAAAACTGCAAGGCGGATTATTTCCTACCAGCAATAGCCGCTAAAGCCGGTTCGTCTTTTTATCCGCTGTCTGGTAAGCGGCAGGTATGGCGAAGTTTCAGCTCACGTCCGACTATAAGCCCGCCGGCGATCAGCCGCAGGCTGTCGCCGCGCTTGTCGAAGGCATCGAACGCGGCGCGCGCGATCAGGTGCTGCTTGGCGTAACCGGCTCCGGTAAAACCTTCACCGTGGCGCATGTCATTCAGCAATTGCAGCGTCCCGCCATAGTGATGGCGCATAATAAAACGCTGGCGGCGCAGCTCTATAGCGAAATGAAAAGCTTCTTTCCCGAAAACGCGGTCGAATATTTTGTTTCCTATTATGATTACTACCAGCCGGAAGCCTATGTGCCGCGCACCGATACTTATATCGAGAAGGATTCCTCCATCAACGAGCAGATTGACCGCATGCGCCATTCCGCCACCCGCTCGCTGCTGGAGCGGCGCGATGTGGTCGTCATCGCTTCCGTCTCGTGCATTTACGGCATCGGCGCGGTGGAGACCTATTCGCAGATGGTGGTCCGCCTGCACACCGGCGCGCCGTTCGGCCAGCGCGAGTTGCTGAAAAAACTGGTGGAGCTGCAATACAGCCGCCACGACCTGGATTTCCATCGCGGCACCTTCCGCGTGCGCGGCGATGCCGTGGACATTTTTCCTTCCCACCTGGAGGATCAGGCATGGCGGGTGAGCTTTTTCGGCGATGATATCGATGCCATCAGCGCCTTCGATCCGCTCACCGGCGAACGCGTGAAATCCTTCGACGAGGTAACCCTGTTCGCCAACAGCCACTATGTCACGCCGCGCCCGACCCTGGAGCGCGCCATCGGGCATATCAAGGAGGAGCTGAAGGAACGTCTTTCCCTGCTGCACGCCGAGGGCAAGCTGGTGGAAGCGCAGCGGCTGGAGCAGCGCACCAGCTTCGACTTGGAGATGATGACGGAAGTGGGCGTGTGCAAGGGCATCGAGAATTATTCGCGCTACCTCGCGGGCACGGCGCCCGGCGAGCCGCCGCCGACGCTTTTTCAATACCTGCCAAAGGACGCGCTGCTGTTCGTCGATGAAAGCCACGCCACGGTGCCGCAGGTCGGCGGAATGTATAACGGCGACCGCGCGCGCAAGACCACGCTGGTGGAATACGGTTTCCGCCTGCCGTCATGCCTGGATAACCGTCCGCTCAAATTTCAGGAGTGGGACGCCATGCGCCCGCAGACCGTGTTTGTGTCCGCCACCCCGGGCAAATGGGAACTGGAGCACACGGGGGGCGTATTCGTAGAGCAAGTGATCCGCCCCACCGGGCTTATCGATCCGCCCTGCGAAATCAAGCCCGTGGCAAGCCAGGTGGATGATCTGCTGGCCGAGTGCCGGGAGCAGATAAAGCAGGACCAGCGCGTGCTGGTGACAACGCTGACCAAGCGCATGGCCGAGGAGCTGACGGATTATATGGCGGAGGCGGGCATCGCCGTCCGCTATCTGCATTCGGATGTGGAAACGCTGGAACGCGTGGCCATCATACGCGATCTGCGCCTCGGCACGTTTCAGGTGCTGGTGGGCGTGAATCTGCTGCGGGAAGGGCTGGACATTCCCGAGTGCGGGCTGGTGGCGATTCTGGATGCGGACAAGGAGGGGTTCCTGCGCTCCGCCACTTCGCTGATCCAGACCATCGGGCGGGCGGCCCGCAATATCAACAGCAAGGTGATCCTCTACGCCGACAAGATAACGGATTCCATGCGCGTCGCCTTGAGCGAAACCGAGCGCCGCCGCACCATCCAGCGCGCTTATAACGAGGCGCACGGCATCACCCCCGCCTCGGTTCGCAAACAGGTGAGGGAGATATTGGAGAGCGTGTATGAAAAAGATCATTACACGGTGGATGTGACCTCCCGGCGGTATGAGGTGGCGGAAAGCAAGGCCAAGGACAAGGAAACGTTAATGACGCAGCTGCGGGCGCAGATGCTGAAGGCGGCGGCGGACCTGGAATTCGAGGAAGCGGCACGCCTGCGGGACCGGCTGATGGCGCTGGAGCAGGGTAAATAAGCGCCGCCAACCAATTGGTAACCATTTTGCGGTAGCATCGTCCTATGGCAAAACAGCGTTCCCATATGCCCTGGCAACACGGATTCACGCTGATCGAAATGGCCATCGTGCTCATTATTATGGGCCTGCTGGTCGGTGGTGTGTTTGTTGGAACGCAGATGGTGCATCAGTCGCATATCCGCGCCACGATTTCCCAGATCGATAAATTCACGCAGGCCGTGCGCATCTTTTCGGATAAATACGGCCAGCTTCCCGGCGATTTCACCAATGCCGAAAACTTCTGGGGAACGGATCCGGGCGGATGCCCCAATACGCCGCTCAACCAGGTGAAAAAGGTGGCCACCTGCAACGGGCAGGGTACCGGCCAGGTGAATGTGGCGTATGAATGGTTCCGCTTATGGCAGCATCTTTCCGACGCGGGGCTGATCGAAGGGCAGTATACGGGGGTATCGGCGAGCGCCACCGGACAGTTACTGGATTACAGCGTGCCGTCGAGCGCCTATCCGGGCGGCGGCTTCATGATGATCTACAGCCCGGAAACCACGCTTACCGCCAATAATTATGCCGATAAAGCGCATCATGTATTCGATCTTGGCGCGCCCAACTGCAGCGGCGGCTGCAGCACCAGCTATCCGCTTTTATTGACGGTGGATGCGATCGATATTGATACCAAGCTGGATGACGGCTTCCCTTCCACCGGCAATGTGCTGGCGCGGCCGAATGGATCGGCGCTGACCCCTAACTGCGCCACCGCCGCGGCCACGCCCGCTTATAACACCGCTTATACGAAAGCGGCTTGCGACCTGCTGATCGATACCGGTTATTGATTCCGTTGCAAAGAACCGCTCGATTTGCGGGAAAAATTATTGATAGGATTTAATTTTACTGTCATGCAGCGGCAACGCGGTGCCTGCTAAGGCTTTATGCGGCAGGGGATTTCTCACGCGAAAATCTTGCCGCATAATTTTATCAATGCATAATTTACAGGGAGTTTTTATGAAGATGAATCTTAAATCCGCCGCCTCCGCCGCGGTCATTGCCGCATTAATGGGCGCAGCGACGGTAAGTCTCGCTACGCCGGTATTGGCCCAAGTGCAGGCTCCGCAACTGACTCTGCGATCCGAGGAAGCGGCTCATCCGCAGATTGTGAGGGCCATTCATGAAATGAGCGAGGCGCTCAGAGAAATGGAGAGAGCGCCGCACGATTTCGGCGGGAATAAGGCAAAGGCGATTGCCGATACGCGCCAGGCCATTCATTCGCTAAGGAAAGCGCTCTATTACCGCCTGAAGCTGGATGACGAAGCTATTGACAGAGCCCAATAGTATATTACCGCCGGGTTTCATAAGTAAGCGAAACCCGGCGGTATTATTTTTACGCGGATCATGCGCTGGTGGCCGGCTGCAAGCAGATGCGATGATTATTAAAAGACGATTTGCTTGGATTCCGGATCATAGCGCAGATTTAAATGACCGGTAAGGAAAGCCTCGGCATGGCGGCCGAACAAGGCATAGCGCCAGTCGTGCAAGAGCTTGACATCGCGCTTTCCCATCACCATCGCCTCCAGATCCTCCCGCGTGGCCACCAGCCGGGGCAGAATGTGCTCGCGGCTGCAGATCAGCGTCAGCAGGCTCACCAGCAGCTGCACGGTATCGGCCACATGTGGAGGGGTTTGCGCCCGGCGCGGCGGGGTCGGCCAGGTGTCCGGCGGAGAGGCAAGGGCGGCGGCCACCGTCTCCACCACCGCTTTGCGGGTGCCGCGCGACAGCGAATGCATGCCGCGCAGATGGCTTAATTCCTCCTCATTTTTCGGACACGCCGCGACGATTTGCAGCAAGGCGTCATCTTTGATGATATGGCCGCGCGGAACATTCCGGCTCAGCGCTTCCCGCTCTCGCCACCCTGCCACCGCGCGCAGCGCGGCAAGCTGCGCCGGTTTGAGCGTGCCGTGACGGATGCGCCGCCACGCCTCTTCCGGCTCCACCGTGGCGGCCGCGCTTTCCAGCAGCGCCTGCATCTCTTCCTGCGCGGCGCTGAGCCTCCCCACCGCGTTTAGCTGCTCCATCATGCGCTCATGAATCTGCCGCAGGTAAATCACGTCTGCCAGCGCATATTCAATCTGGCGGGGCGACAGCGGACGTTTTTGCCAATCCGTGAAGCGCATGCCTTTGTCCAGGCTCACGTTCAGCAATTGTTTCACCAGATCGCTATACGCCACCGACTCGCCGAAGCCCAGAAACTGCGCGGCAATCTGCGTATCGAAAATAACAGCGGGGAGGCGGCGCGCGTAAAGCTGGAGGATTTCCAGATCCTGCCGCCCGGCATGAAATACCCAGGCGATGACGGGATTATCCATGAGGCCAAAAAAAGGCGAAAGGTCAATCCCCGGAGCAAGCGGGTCGATGGCCCAGGCACCTTCTGCGGTCGCCACCTGTATCAGGCAGGCTTGCGGAAAATAGGTTTTTTCGCGGATGAACTCAGTGTCCACCGCTAATATCGGTGCCGCGCGAAGCGCAGTACATAGCGTTTCAAGGGCGGGGGTGTCGGCAATCACTTCCGGTGCGCTCATGCCGTGGAACCTAACACGCAGGGAAGCTTAAGTGCAATGCGGCGTTCGATTGAAGTTTGGCGGCGTGACCTGCGCATTGTGCACGACGGGAACGGGGGTGACGCTCTGACCGGCGAAGGCAATGCCGTGATCGATCAGCCGGTTGGCCTCTTGAATATACGGCATCGCTTTTTGCGGATCGGTTTCCGCCGCGGCATGCTGCACATGCTCGATAATCTGCTGGGCCTGCGGTACCAGCGCCTCTTCCACCGCAGTGGCGGGCGCCGCGCGATATTGCGCTAAATCCTGGCGCAGCTCGGCCAGTTGTTCCGGCGAGACGTTATTGCCGACGCCAAGCAGGGTCACTTGCTCTACCTTGCCGAAGCAGCATTCCTCGGGCGTGAGGCCGGGCGATGCCGCACGCGCCGGAGGCGTCAGCTGGGCGATGGCTTGAATAATGCCCTCCGCCTTGCCGGGGGGTAAGTTAAACTCGATGACTTCCTGTGTTGTGTCCGCCGCTTTGGTGATGACGGGCATCTCGGTGGCCGCCTGCTGCAGCGCCGGAATCTTGCGCAACACATCCATCACCACCAGCGCCACCGCTGCCGGCATCGTTTCATTATGCCCATCCGTGACGGTGAAGCGGAGCGTTTCCTTCGGATTCTTCATGAAACCCGCCTCCAGCGCCACGGAGATTTTCACGTTGCTGTTCAAAAACGGCGGATGCTCAGGGTTTTTGCCATGGGGGAAAAGCTGATGATTGAGAAGGTCCGCCAAGTTCTTTTCTGCCATTTCCTTGGTTGTGGAGGATGCCGAGTCAGAAATAGAGGCCATAGCGTTGTGAATATCCTTGAGAAAAGCGCGTGGGAGAAACGAATGCCTCAAGTCTATCAGACCCACGCCAAAGGAAAAGTGACAGTTTAATGACAGCTACAGAAGACCCAGCGCCGCCAGATCAATTTCTCCTTCTATCTTCAAGCGCTTATAGCGAGAGGCTTCGCCGCTGGTAAGACTGATGCTGCGTTGAGGCAAGCCGAGCGACTTGGAAATGAATTTGATCAGCTCTTTGTTGGCCTGCCCTTCATCCGGTGGCGCCGCGACGCGCACTTTCAGCCACCGGTCGCCCGCGGCGTCCTTCTCCCACCCAATCACCTGGTTGCGGGGGGATTTGGGAATCACGTGTACAGGAAGAATGTAAGGTATTGTCATGGCATATCCACCTATCTTATTCAAAACCCACGCTTGCATTTGCACTCATAATCCTTATAGGACATAGTGCGCGGCGCGGGGGTTGTCTACTCTCCTGGCCGATAAAACTTAAATTATTTTAGATAGATGGCATTAATTTTCCATTCGAAAGGTGTCCGCTGATGCATCCGTTTCGCACGCATAGTTGCGGCGCACTTACCGAGGCGGATGCCGGAAAACAAGTCCGTCTCTCCGGCTGGGTGCACAGCCGCCGCGATCACGGCATGCTGCTGTTCATCGATCTGCGCGATCACTACGGCATTACGCAGCTGGTGGCCACCACCGATAATCCGCATTTCGCCTTGCTGGACGGGGTGAGGCTGGAAAGTGTGATCACCGTGACGGGGAAGGTAACCCGGCGTAGCGCGGAAACCGTCAACCCGCATCTTCCCACCGGCGCCATCGAGGTGGCGGTGCAGGCCGCGCAGGTGGAATCCGCCGCCGATCCGCTGCCGCTCGAAGTGAAGCAGGAGCGCGAGCAGCCGGAGGAAACGCGCCTGACCTATCGCTTCCTGGATCTGCGGCGCGAAAAGCTCCACCGCAACATCATGCTGCGCTCGCATGTGATCGCCTCCCTGCGCCGGCGCATGATTGCCCAGGGCTTCGCCGAGTTTCAAACGCCGATTCTCACCGCCAGCTCGCCGGAAGGCGCGCGCGACTACCTGGTGCCGTCGCGCATTCATCCCGGTAAGTTTTACGCGCTGCCCCAGGCGCCGCAGCAATTCAAGCAGCTGCTGATGGTTTCCGGGTTCGACCGTTATTTCCAGATCGCGCCGTGCTTCCGCGACGAGGACGCCCGCGCCGACCGCAGCCCCGGCGAATTCTATCAGCTCGATATAGAGATGAGCTTCGTCACCCAGGAAGAGGTGTTCGCCGCCATTGAGCCCGTGCTGCACGGCGTGTTCGAGGAATTCGCGGATTTTAGCGGCACGCGCAAAAGCGTGACGCCGCAGCCTTTTCCGCGCATGACGTATAAGCAGGCGATGCTGGAATTCGGCAGCGACAAGCCCGATTTGCGCAACCCCTTGCGCGTGGCCGATGTCAGCGATGTTTTTCGCGACGCCGAGTTCGGCATTTTCCGCAAGAACGTGGAGGCGGGCGGAGTGGTGCGCGCCGTTCCGGCTCCCGGCACTGCCGACCGTCCGCGCAGCTTTTTCGACGGCATGATCGAATTCGCCAAAAGCCTGGGCGCTTCGGGGCTTGCGTATATCATCTTCGATGCGTCCGGCGAGGCCAAAGGCCCCATCGCCAAGTTCCTGACGCCGGAAAAGTTAATGCAATTGATGAAAACATGCGGATTAGGGCCCGGAGACAGCGTGTTCTTTTCCTCCGGCCCGGAACTGGCGGCGGCGAAGCTGGCGGGCGCGGTGCGCACTCATTTGGGGCAGGCGCTGGATCTGCTGGAAAAAGGCGTATTCAAATTCCTGTGGGTGGTGGACTTCCCGTATTTTGAATATAACGAGGAAGAAAAGCGCATCGAGTTCAGCCATAACCCGTTTTCCATGCCGCAAGGCGGCATGCAGGCGCTGGAAAGCCAAGACCCGCTTTCCATCCTGGCGTATCAGTATGATATCGTGTGCAACGGCGTGGAGCTTTCCTCCGGGGCCATCCGCAACCATAAGCCGGAGATCATGTATAAGGCGTTTGAAATCGCCGGTTATGGAAAAGAGGTGGTGGATGCGCGCTTCGGTGGCATGATTCGTGCGTTTCACTATGGCGCGCCGCCCCACGGCGGGCTGGCGCCGGGGGTGGATCGCATCGTTATGCTATTGGCCGATGAGCCGAATATCCGCGAAGTGATTGCTTTTCCGATGAATCAGAAAGCGGAGGACCTGCTGATGGGCGCACCCGCCGCTGTGGAAGAGCGCCAGCTGAGGGAATTGCACATCCAGCTTTCGCCGAAAGCGAAACAATTGCTTGCCGAAAGCGGCATAAAACCATAATAATGGCGGCGGTCAATCCGCCGATGGGGATACATGGATTCTAAGGCAAAGACACAGCACACACTCTCCCGCCGGCAGCTTCTGACCGGCATGGCGGCGGTGGCCGCCTTCGCGGCGCTGCCGAAAATGGCCCATGCCTCGCTTTCCGGCCCGCCGCGCATGCTGGCCTTCGAGAATCTCCACACCGGCGAGCGCCTTAAGATCACTTATTGGGCCAATGGCAGTTATATCCCCGGCGCGCTGGCCGAAATCAATCATATCCTGCGTGATTACCGCAACAACGCGGTCAAGCCGATCGATCTGCGCTTAATGGATACGCTGGTGCTGTTGCAGCGGCGCATGGAATCCACTGCGCCTTTCCAAGTCATCTCCGGGTATCGCTCCCCCGCCACCAACGCCATGCTTCACGCCCGCTCGGAAGGGGTGGCCACGCACAGTCTGCATCTGGAAGGGAAAGCCATCGACATCCGCCTGCCCGGCCATGCGCTGTCCGATCTGCATCGCGCCGCGCTGGCATTGAGCGCAGGGGGGGTGGGCTATTACCCGAAATCGGATTTCGTGCATGTGGATACCGGGCGCATTCGCCGCTGGGGCGCTTAAGAGCCCTTATTAATCTAATTCCTTCGTAAGCTTGCATCCAGATATCGCACCGCCGTCAGCGAGGTTCCTGGCGCCACTTGTTGATCCTGCAACTCGGCGCTGCGGCTCTTCATGCGGTCGTAAATGTCCGGATGGAAATGCACCGTGTTTGCGTCATCCACCCAGCTCGGCCAATACACGAGATAGACCGGCACGGGGTTTTCCAGCCGCACCACGCGCGAAGCGCTGCCGTCATAGGCCTGGTCAATGCGCGTCCGATCCCACCCCGCCATGCCCTGCATCAGGAAATACGCGAGCGCGCGGGCCTGCTGCACGCGCACGCAGCCGTGGCTTAAGGCGCGGTCGGCCTTGGCGAACAGCTTGGGCGTGGAGGTGCTGTGCAGATACACGTCATAATCGTCGGGAATATTGAACTTGATCTTGCCCAGCGCATTTTCCTCGCCGGGCCGCTGCCGGATGCGGTAAGGGAAATGTTTCTTGCTCACCTGCGACCAGTCGATCGTGCTGGGATCGACGCTGCCGCCGCTGGAGTCGGTGACGGTGAAGCCGGCCCGCACCAGATAATCCGGGTCGCGGCGCATTTTGGCGGCGATCTCCTCGGCGGCGATGCGCTTGGGCACATGCCACGAAGGGTTGAACTGCACATCGGTGATGGCGTTGGTGAAAAGCGGCGTGGGGTTTTTGCGGTCGCCCACGATGACGCGCGAGATCAGCACCGGGGTACCGTCTTGCACCGCCTCAAGATAATAGCCCGCAACATTCACCAGCACATAACGCTCGTCCTGCGGCTCCGCCATGGCCTGCATCTGCTCCAGCGACGCCTGCATCTGCGCAATGCGAAGTTCTACCGGCACATTCATCTGTTCCAGCGTGCGCTTACCCAGCGCGCCATCCGGCTCCTGTCCGTGACGTTCCTGAAACCGCGCCACGGCCTGTTGCACATCTGCGTCATACAGGGTTGAATCGCTGAGCTCGCCGGTGTAATCGCCCATCGTGTGCAAGGCGACGCGTATTAGAGGAACGCGATTGTCATGATAGCCGGGCTTAATGGAAGGACCAGGCGGCACGTGCGGCCAGCCGCCCGAGGCGGCGATTACCTGATAACGCGCAATCGCGGCGGCAAGCTTGGCCTCGGCGGAGGCCAGCACATGCGAATGCGACACGGACGCGGGTTTATCCATCGTCGGCTCCGAGCTGGGCTCGCTATTGCCTTGGGCGATCACATAGGAGGTGCCGAACCCTATTGCGGCACTCGCTGCAATCAGTGCCAGCAGGAAAGGACGCAAACGATATTTCATAAGAGAGAGTATGATGGACATGCGCTTAACCGGCGATTAGCTTTTGGGGGTGTTTTAGATAAATTCCATGTATTTTCATCGCCACGCACATTATACTGTTTTTTAATAACTTTGCTATGAGTCCGTGAGATGGAGCAGAGGTGCCGTTGAAAGTAGCATGTATTCAAAGCAATAGCGGAAGCGATGTGGCGGCCAATATTGCGGCGCTGAAGCCGCTGGTGGAACGGGCGGCGCAAACCAACGCTACGCTGGTGGCGCTGCCGGAAAACACCTTCCGCATGGAAGCGCCGGGGGAGCGCGGGCCGTATCCGTCGGAAGAGGATCATGAAGGAGTAAAGGCGGCAAGCCGATGGGCGCAGGCATTTGACATATGGCTGCTGGTGGGGTCGGCAGCCGTCCTGCCCACGCCCGATGCATCGCTTCCGGTTAACCGCTCGCTGCTGTTCAACCCGCAAGGGGAGGTGGCGGCCCGCTATGACAAGCTGCACTTGTTCGACGTGACGCTGTCCTCCGGCGAGCGATATGCGGAGTCGGCCAAATTCACCCGGGGAGAAAAGCCGACGCTTGCCGTCACGCCGTTCGGCGGGCTGGGCATGACCATCTGCTATGATGTGCGCTTTCCCGCCTTGTATCGCACGCTGGCCAAAGCGGGCGCCGCCATTCTGGCCGTGCCTTCCGCCTTCACCCATGCCACCGGCAGCGCTCACTGGCATGTGCTGCTGCGCGCCCGGGCCATTGAAAACGGCTGTTTCGTGATCGCTCCGGCCCAGGCGGGCATGCATCCCGGCGGTCGCCGCACCTTCGGGCATTCGCTGATCGTCAATCCATGGGGAGAGGTGCTGGCGGAAGGAAGCGAAAGCGAACCCGGCGTCATCGCGGCGGAGCTGGATCTATCGGAAGTGGAGCGTGCGCGCGGGCAAATCCCCAGCCTGAAGCATGGCGACAATATGACCTATAAAATGTGAGCTTCAGGAACCCGGCTTTCTCACCACCATCAGGTAATTCACCGAAAGGTCCTCCGCGTCAAGCTCCCAGCGCCCGGTGAGTAGATTAAGCCTCATGCCCGTCATTTCCTTCACCTCGCCGCCGTGGCGGCGCGCCGCCGCCGCAAGCTCGGAGGGCCGCAGGAATTTTTTCCAGTGATGCGTGCCGCGCGGCAGCCAGCGCAACAGGTATTCCGCTCCCACGACGGCGAGCGCGAAGGATTTGGCGGTGCGGTTCAGCGTGGAGAAAACGCAGGTGCCGCCGGGCCGCAGCAGCGTCAGGCAGGCGGCCACGAAACCGTCCACATCCGCCACATGCTCCACGATCTCCAGCGCCAGCACGAGGTCAAACCGCGCGCCGCCTGCCGCCAGCGCTTCGGCCGTCATGCAGCGGTAATCGATGTTCAGGCCCGACTGTTCGGCATGGAGTCTGGCCGCCGCGATATTTTTTTCGGCGGCGTCAATGGCGGTCACGTGGGCGCCGAGCCGAGCCATCGGCTCCGCCACCAGCCCGCCGCCGCAGCCGATATCCAGCACGTCACGCCCGGCGGGAGCGGCATGGGCGAGAATATAGCCGATGCGCACGGGATTGATATCGTGCAGCGGCTTGAACGCGCCGTGCGGGTCCCACCAGGCATGCGCCATGGCGGAGAAGCGTCGGATTTCTTCAGGATCGACCGTGCTCATAGCGGATGACGAAGGATTTAAAATACGGTATAGGGCAAAGAATGAAACCGCAGGTGCAGCAGTTAATTCAGCGATTCATACAGCCCTACCGCGAGCCGTTCAAGGTGTGGGTGCAAAAACTCCACGACGTGGTCGGCACCAACATGGAGCTGGCGCAGGAGCATTTCGCCCAGGGCCAATACGCCGATGCCGCGTTCCGCTATCGCTTCGTCGCCTGGTGGGCGCCGGATAATTTCGAGGCATGGCTGGGGCTGGCGCTAAGCGAGGCGGCCATGCAGAAATGGAAAAAGGCGCGCGCGGCGGTGAATAAAGCGGGGCGGCTCAATTCCAAGGATCCCCGGCTGACGGAGGCGATTCAGGTAATACGCGAGGCAGAACGCAACGCAGCGGCGCCTCCGCCGCCGCCACCCCCAAAATGATCATTTTGAACGCCGCGGATGCCGCCGCGTTGGCAGAAGTTCACGCGTCTTCCATGCAAAGCCCTTGGAGCGCTGAGGAATTCGCGCGGCTGCTGGCCTCGCCGGGTTGCGTGGCGTTAGGAAAACTGGTCGGCGAGGCATTGGGCGGGTTTGTGCTGCTGCGGGCGGCGGCGGATGAGGCGGAAATCCTCACCCTGGCGGTGATTCCCGCCTGCCGCAGCGAAGGGGTGGGAATGGCGCTGGTGGAAGCCGCCATAGGCGAGGCGGGCAGGCGCGGCGCGGCAACGATGTTCCTGGAAGTGGCGGAAAACAATGCCCCCGCCCTTGCGCTTTACGCCAGGGCGGGTTTTGCCGCCGTGAGCCGCCGCGCGCGCTATTACGGCGGAAAAACCGATGCGATGGTCTTGCGCCGCGCAGTTGACGGGCGCTGCGTTGCGGTGTAGGCAGCCGTTATGATTATTGTGCAGAAATTCGGCGGCACCTCGGTGGCCGACACC
>JAFATP010000127.1 GCA_019243895.1 Alphaproteobacteria bacterium | reverse complement strand
CGAATATCCGGATCTCCAATTCCGATGTAACTTGCCGGATGGAAGAAAAATTACCGACGAAGCTGATTTACGCTGTCGATGGCACGCTGTTTTGCCCCAATTATCACCGGAGAAACTATTGGATATATTGCTTCACGAAACCGGTTTAAAACCTAAGGGAACGGTTGTTATAGGTCGTACGTTCCTCATGTTGGATGAGATAAAACTCTATAAGGATGAAGCCCAGAAGGTGGTTGAAAAACTGACTTTCACTTTAAAACCGGGAGAAAGAGAAGCCACCCTAATGCATATTATGATAGAACCCGGCTATCGCGGTGGCGGGTATGGCAGCGCAATCGTTAAAAGCTTGGGTGAAATCGCGGCGCGTGTTGGGATCCCTAAAATCAGCTTAACGGCTACCCAGATAGGGAGTTATGCTTTTATTAAAATGGGGTTTCTGCCTGATGAGGATACGTGGAAAAGCCTCCAGGCTGATATTAGGGCAAGATTGGATAGTTTTTCCGAGCAGTTAAAAACGCTGGATTGCGAAAAAACAGAATATGAAATCAGGGAAATGCTGAAAGGCAATCATCCTTCAGCCATTCAGGCTATAGCTGGAATTAACCAACCTTGCGTTAAGTATAATGACGCTGTCTTGCCTTTGGGCGCTGCATTGCTTGTTGATTTGCAGTGGCAAACAAGCCTGATGCTGGGAAGCGAAAACCGGCATAATGCATATGTTGTCCCTGATTCTTTTCTCACGCCGCCCGGTATTCATACAAGATAGCGGAATAATTCAAATGCTCTCCTTTATCCTTATGGCCGCGAACGGCCTGGCGCGCACCGGAACGCTTTCCACCGCGCACGGCGACATCCGCACGCCCGCGTTCATGCCGGTGGGCACGGTGGCCACGGTGAAAGCCATGAGCGTGCGGGCTGTGGCGCAGACGGGGGCGGACATTCTCCTGGCCAACACCTATCACCTGATGCTGCGCCCCGGCGCGGAGCGCATCGCCCGGCTGGGCGGCCTGCACCGCTTCATGCATTGGCATAAACCCATTCTCACCGACTCGGGCGGGTTTCAGGTGATGTCATTATCCGAGCTGCGCAAGATCAGCGAGGAGGGGGTGACTTTCCAATCCCACATCGACGGCAGCACGCATTCGCTGACCCCTGAACGGGCAATGGAGATTCAGCAGCTGCTGGGCAGCGACATTCAGATGGTGTTCGACGAATGCACGCCGTATCCCGCCACGGAGCAGCAGGCGGCGCAATCCATGCAGCGTTCCATGCGCTGGGCGGAGCGCAGCAAGCGCGCCTTCAGTCCGCGCGACGGTTATGGCGTGTTCGGCATCGTGCAGGGTGGCGTCTATCCCGGGCTGCGCGCGGAATCCGTCGCGGCGTTGACCGGGATCGGTTTTGACGGTTATGCCATCGGCGGCCTTGCGGTGGGCGAGGGGCAGGGGCTGATGTTCGGCACGCTGGATGTCACCTGTCCGCATCTGCCGGAAAACCGGCCGCGCTACCTGATGGGGGTGGGTAAGCCCGACGATATCATCGGCGCGGTTTTGCGCGGCGTGGATATGTTCGATTGCGTGATTCCCACCCGTGCCGGGCGCTTTGCCCGCGCCTATACCGCGCAAGGGGAAATGAACATGCGCAACGCCCGCTTCGCCGAAGACGCCGCGCCGCTGGAGGAAATATGCTCCTGCGAAACATGCGCCCATCATTCCCGCGCCTATCTGCATCATCTGTTCAAAGCGGGCGAAATGCTGGGGCCGATGCTGCTGACCCTGCACAATCTCACCTTTTATCAGCGCCTGATGCAAGGCCTGCGCGAAGCCATATCCGCGCAAAATATCGCCGTTTTCGCCGGAGATTTTTTGGGGCGATACCAGGGGGGTGAAGCCTAGGCGGCGGCGCGCGCAATTATTAAGGCGGAGCTGCGCAGTTTAACTATTGTTTCACCACTCCGGAGCTATACTCTATCCTGGAATACCCAACGGGAAACACGATGGCACACGCACCCCGCCTCGAGCTCCGCCAGTCGCAGTCGCTGGTGATGACGCAGCAATTGCAGCAATCCATCAAGCTGCTGCAGATGAATGCGATGGAGCTGCGCGGCTTCGTGGAAAACATGCTGGAGGATAATCCCTTCCTCGCCCCGGACGAGCGTCCGCCGGAGGATAGCATCGAACAGCGGCTGAAAGAGGACACCGCGCAGGAAGAATTATTCACGCCGGAGGAATGGGGCGACGGCGAGTTCCGCGACGGCAGCGAACTGCGCACGCACATGGTGGCGCGCGGCAGTGATGGCGAGGCGCTGGAAGCGCAGGAAGCCAAGGCGGAGCTGCCGTCCTTGCGCGAGCATCTGTTGCAGCAGCTGTTCCTGCAGGAGACCGACCCCGTGCTGCGCCGCATCGGCATGTACCTGATCGATCTGGTGGACGAGGGCGGCTACATCAAGGAAGACATGGCCGCGCTGGCGGAGATGCTGGGCGTGGAGCGCGGGCAGGTGGAACAGGCGGTGGGAATCCTTCAGACCTTTGACCCCACGGGGGTATGCGCGCGCAGCGTGGAGGAATGCCTGGCCTTGCAGCTGAAGGAGCGCGACCGTCTGGACCCCGCCATGCAAACCCTGCTGAAGCACCTGCATTTGCTGGCGAACGGCAACATGGAGGCGCTGAAGAAGCATTGCGGCGTGGATGCCGAGGATCTGAAGCAGATGGTCGCGGAGCTGCGCAGCCTGAATCCGAAGCCGGGCTTGCAGTTCAATCATGAAGTGTCGCAGGCGGTGGAGCCGGACGTCACCGTCAAGCGCGACGCCAGCGGCGGCTGGCATGTGGAGCTCAATGCCTCGGCGCTGCCGCGGGTGCTGGTGAACCGGCGCTATCATGCGAGTATCGCCTCCAAAAGCCAGGGGCAGGATCGCAAATACATGACGGAAAAGATCCAGGAGGCGAGCTGGCTGGTGAAGGCGCTGGATCAGCGCGCGCACACCATTCTCAAGGTTGCCACCGAGATCGTGGCCCAGCAGGACAGCTTCTTCCGCATGGGCATCCATCATTTAAAGCCGCTGACGCTGAAAGACATCGCGCGCGAAACCGGCTTCCATGAAAGCACGGTGAGCCGCGTCACCTCCGGCAAATATCTCATCTCGCCGCGGGGCACGTATGAGCTGAAATATTTCTTCACTTCCGGCCTGGCGCACGGTGCGGGCGGCGAGGATGTTTCCAGCCAGACGGTGAAGCATCTTATCAGGGAGCTGATCGAGAAGGAAACACACGTGCTTTCCGACGACGATCTGGCCGAGGCGTTGAA
>JAFATP010000034.1 GCA_019243895.1 Alphaproteobacteria bacterium | reverse complement strand
GCCGGAGTGGCGGATTCCTCGCCTCCTACCGTCGCCGCGGTGGCGGTTGCGGCGGGTGGAGCGGTTGCGGCGGGTGGAGCGGTTCCGGCGGCGGCGGCGGGAGGAGCGTCTACATCCAGCGCCACCACTTTTCCTTCGGCCATCGCCTGCAGCCCTTCGCCCTGCCCGCTATGCAGCACCAAAAAGCCAAGCGCAATCAATGTCAGCAGCAGGATCAGGCAGGCGGCCATCAGCAGCTGCGAAAGCCCGGCCCAGTAATTCCCCTTTCCGCGCATGGCGTTACCTTATTGCATAGACCAGTCCGCCAGGCGGAGGTTCGCCATCAATGCTCCGCCGAGTTCTGCGTATAGACGTGCAGGGCATGGATCAAATCCAGCGCGCGCTGCAGCTGGAAATCCTCCTCGGCAGGCAGATCGCCGCTTTTCTCCTTGGCGTCCTTGATCTTGTCCTCTTTGGTGCGTTCCTTGCCATCCTTGTCGTGCTCCTTGGACTCCGCGCCTTCGGTTTTTGCCTGCTGCGCCGCCTTATGTTTTTTCTCCTCGTCAAGGTTTTGCAGCCGCCGGCGCAAATCCGCCTCCAGCCGCATATGGTCCTGCGGCTTGAGCGGCTCGATCTTGGCCTGCTGCACCTCGATGTCCGGCGTGATGCCTTTGGCCTGAATCGAATGGCCGGACGGCGTATAATAACGCGCCGTGGTCAGCCGCATCGCTCCGTGCCCCGGCAGCGGGATCACCGTCTGCACCGAGCCCTTACCGAAAGATTTGACGCCGAGAATCACCGCGCGCTTATGATCCTGCAGCGCTCCTGCCACAATCTCCGACGCCGAGGCCGTGCCGTTATTGATCAGCACCACGATCGGCAGCGTGTCGTCTACGATCTCATCGCCCGGATGCGCATCGAAACGCTTGGTTTTGTTCGGATCGCGCTCGCGCGTGGAAACGATTTCCCCCTGCTTGAGGAACGCGTCTGAAACCGACACCGCCTGGTCCAGCAATCCGCCGGGGTTATTGCGCAGGTCCAGCACCATGCCGCGCAATCCGGGGCCGATTTCCTTTTTCAGCCGCGCTACCTCGGCGCGCAAGGCTTCGGTGGTCATCTCGGTGAAAGAAATGATACGCACATACGCAATATCGCCTTCTGCGCGACCCTTGACCGCCTTGATCTTAATCACGGCGCGCGCCAGGGTAAGCTCCAGCGGCTCGCTCTCGCTTTCGCGCAGAATGGTCAGTTTCACTTTGGTATCCACCGGTCCGCGCATTTTTTCCACAGCGTCCGACAGCGTCATGCCCATCACCGGCTCGTCATTGATGTAAGTGATGTAGTCGCCTGCGTGCACGCCCGCCTTGTAAGCCGGCGTATCGTCAATCGGCGATACCACTTTCACCAGCCCGTTGTCCATGGTCACCTCAATACCAAGGCCGCCGAACTCGCCCTTGGTTTGCACCTGCATTTCCTTGTACTGTTTTTCGTTCATGTAGCTGGAATGGGGGTCCAGCGAAGTGAGCATGCCGTTAATGGCCGCTTCGATCAGCTCGCTGTCTTTCACCTCTTCCACATATTCGGTGCGCACGCGGTCGAACACGTCGCCGAACAGCTTCAGCAGCTCATAGGTTTCGCTTTTCTGCGCCGCGTGAATGGCAAAGGGCGTTGCGGCCAGCGAGAAAGCGACAAGAAGCAGGGCAATAAAACGGCGCATGGCGATCCATTTCTATAAGTTATTCAAGGCCACTGATCCACCCCGCCGGATCCACCGGCTGATTAAGTTGACGCAGTTCGAGGTAGAGGTCGCGGCTGGACGAAGCATTTCCCATAGCACCAATCGGCTCTCCTTCCAATAAAAACTGTCCGACGCTGACATCGATGCGGGCTAATCCCGCTAAAAGTGTGTGAAAATCGTCACGGTGACGCAGGATCACCATTTTCCCGTAATCTAAAAACGGGCCGGTGAACACCACCTCGCCATCGAACGGCGATACCACCTGCGCCGCCTCGCGGGTTTCGAATGTTACCCCCTTGCTGGTTTCGTTGCGGTTCAGATGCTCGCCGAAGCGGTGCAGCACATGCCCCGCCACGGGAGATTGCCAATGCCCTGCGCTGTGCGGCTGACGCATTCTTCCTTC
>JAFATP010000028.1 GCA_019243895.1 Alphaproteobacteria bacterium | reverse complement strand
GAGGAACTGGAACTCGAGGAACTGGAGCTCGAAGAACTGGAACTCGAGGAACTGGAGCTCGAAGAACTGGAACTCGAGGAACTGGAGCTCGAAGAACTGGAACTCGAGGAACTGGAGCTCGAAGAGCTAAACCCTGAAGGGTTGGGGCCAGAGAATCCGCTACTGGACGTTTGAGCCAACGCCTGTGCCGTGGGCAGCATTTGCAAAACTTCATCGGCGGCATTTTTCGCCCAATGCTCCGCACCGGGGTATAATTGCAGGTTCGGGCTGTCTTTACCGTTATATGGGCGCAGTACCGGCAAGGAATAAAGACTGGTGGTGACAAGGGCGGCATAAAGCGCTAATTTTACGCGACGCCGGCGCCACCTTTGTTCCTGTCCCGTGCGCATCGAAAATATGCCGTAATATCAAATGTTATCGTTACCGCCCGGTATTCCGCAAAAAACCTGACACCCTACCATATCAGGGTTTGCCGAGAGATCAATGATGTTGCAGCGTTTTAGCCATGGCGGAACTGTCATAATTCAGTAATATTATTATGGTATAAGGATAGATGGTGTGACGGGAGGCTGGGACGATGAAACGCTTTACCATTCCTTGTGATTTTAACGGTGTAAAATATCCTTTTCACGTTTATATCGGCGAGCCGCACCCGCAGCGCCATCCGCTGCAGCATCAGGCATGGTGGCTCTCCACGATTCGCGGCGGTACCATTCCGCAGGAGGTGATGGATAGTTTTGAACGGCTACATAAAATCGCGCTGGAGAACAATGTCTCGTTCGAAGAGCTGTGCGTATATGCGCTCGGCACCGCCGCCGCCGAAGACGGTCAGGAGCTGAAAGTGGAAAACGTGGAGCAATAATTATGGCGCGTGATCGCGAGGATCGCGAAGGGGGCGATGCGCAGGCGAATGCCAGGGGTGAAAGCCGTGAATATCAGCGGAGGTATGATCCCGACAACGACCGCAGTTACGGCCTGCCGAGCCGCACAGCGCAGCAGGAGCTTGCTCATGCGGAGCGTAAAGAGCAGGAGGCGATGCTTCGGCATGAAGAGAGTCGGTTGCGCGCCGCGCAATACAACCAGGAGCAATGGCCCGACGTAGGGAATTTTTCGATTCCTCCGCAGAACACGTTTGCCGCTCACCGCGCCGTCGTGATGGCAAACGATGGGGCGCTGTTATTCAATCCGCAAGCGTTTCCGGGATTCGACGCCATCATCGCCGAACGTGCGCAACGGCCGGAGCTTTTTGACCCCAGCCATCCCGATTATGCCAAATATGCGGCGCTGCGCCTGAATCTCGCGGTATTGCGCAACGATGTGATGGGCATCTATATGGATGACGGCTCATTTGATCCCGGGGACGAAAAATTCGTGCCGCTGCTGGAGGGTGTTGCCCGCGAAATCGGCGACGGGCTGCGCAATGAGCGCACGGCGGCCGGAAAAATCTTCTGGCCCAAATTGAATACTCAATTGCTCAATATGGAAGGCGACGGCGCCGTGTATGCCTATCAGTATGTGCTGAAGCGCCAGCGCACGCGTGGATTGCTGGCCAGCGCCATGGACGATATTTACCGCGTGGTGAACCTGCCTCTGCGGCACTTCGATCTGCCGCCCCCGGAAGCCACGCCGTTTACCACGACTTCTCTCTCGCTGCATGCGGATGATGCTCCATGCACCCTGCCTGCGCCAGCCGCCGCCGCATGCGCACCTCCGCCTCCGCCGGCGGTGAAGGATAAAGCGGCACCGGCAGCAATTCCGGCATCCAAGCAAAACGTCGATGTGCTGACATCGGCCGAGCGGCAGGAATCCGCCGAGCATGGGCGCATCATCCTGGATTTTTTCAAGAACCTCAAGCTGACCGGCAAGGATATGCAGGAAGCGATGGATAACGGCACGCCGCAACAGCAGGCGGCGCTGCTCCTGCAATTGCAGGAAGCGTTGGACCGTTACGATTCCGTGATGGACCATGCATGGGAAACACGTCCGCTGCTGATGCAGCGTAAGAGCGTGGAGAAAGCCGAGGAAGCCGCCGAAGAGCTGGAGCACGCCATCAAGCTGCTGGCCGAGAAGGTCAAGCCGATAGCGCTTTCCCAGGCGCAGGCGATTTCCGCGGATATGAGGGATCAGCCGTCGCATCTGCATCAGCAGGACAAGCATAATCTGGGCGAGCTGTGCGACCGCATGGCGGACGGCATGAGTGAAGCGTTCGCCGAAGCGCAGGAATATCAGCAGGAGCAGATGCAGGAGCAGGAAGAACAGCGCGAGGCCGTGGAGCAATCGCTGCTGGCGCATGATCTTGCGCATGGGCAGGGCGGCCGCCGGCGCCGGCGGCGGCGGCAACAATCAGGCAGGGGCGGAGCGAATGTATCCGCGCGCCGCAAAACGGCGCATGACCGGCAGGGCGACGGCATCGATGACCGTTTTCAGGTTGACCGGGTGCAGGCGGTGGTTTCCGGAAAGCCAGCAATTGGCCAGCCGGCTATAGGGCAGCCCCTTCAGTCCTCGCCAATGGATAATGCATTGAGCAAGGCGCTGGCACAAACGGGTCAGGAAGTGCGGGCGCTAGCCGGCGTGCAACTGCAGGAAGTAAAAGCTGGAGACAGCCTGCGCCCGGACGACCGCTCGGCGCAGGACATGGTGAAAGACCTAGTTAAGCGTGAGCGGGAGCGCCAGGGAAAACCTCCTCTCTAGCGGGCATTAAATGCCGCGGTAGTAGATGCTTTGGTCGAATCCGCCTTCGGATTTATCCACCAGCAGGGTGATCAGCGAATCTCCGGTGATGTTAACGGTGGTGCGCAGCATGTCCAGAATACGGTCAACGCCGGCGATCAGGGCAATGCCTTCCAGCGGCAGCCCCACCGATGTCAGCACCATTCCCATCATAATCAGCGAGCCGCCGGGAATGCCCGCGGCGCCGATGGAGCCGAGCGTGGCGGTGAGCACCAGGATGATGTAGTGATGGGTGTCGATGGGAATTTGATACAGCTGGGAGAAAAACAGCGCGCAGATGCCTAAATAGATGGCGGTGCCGTCCATGTTGATGGAAGCGCCCAGCGGCAGCACGAAAGAAGTGGAATTTTTGGATACGCCCATTTCCTCATTCACCACGCGCATGGCGGTGGAAAGCGTGGCTTTGCTGGAGCTGGTGGAAAACGCCATCGCCTGCGGTTCCAGCATCTTGCGGTAGAAGGGCAGCGGCGAAAGCCTTCCGAAAACAATGACCATCAGCCCGAACAGCAGATACTGCGTGAACAATGCGCCGCACACCACCAGCACCAGCTTCAGCAGCGCCATTAAAATATCGAATCCCTGTGTGCCGACCACCCATGCGATTAGCGCGAACACGCCGTAAGGCGAGAACTGCACCACCATCTCGATCAGGCGGAACATCACCAGCGCGGCGGCATGGCATACTTCGATCAGCGGCTGCGTTTTGTCGCGGGTTTTATTCAAAGTCACGGCG
>JAFATP010000178.1 GCA_019243895.1 Alphaproteobacteria bacterium | reverse complement strand
AGGTTGCACGTTCTTAGCCTCCTTAACACTTTCTCCGTATTTCACGCGTAAGGAATCATGTTCCGCAATCCCCTGCGACATGACGAATATCCCGCTCACTCGCGGCCAAACTGAATGTCATCCCTTTTCCGCTCGCTGCACTCAATGACCAGATGCATTGCCTTTTAGGAGACCTTTTATGAGGACTACCGGTCAAAAGACCGCTCCTGCCGAAAATCCAACAGCCTTGAGGGATAACGGGCGTACCACTGCCACTTCTGTGCAATCCCTCGATCTTGGTCTGATATTGACCACACTACGTCGAATGCGGGACGGAGACTTCTCAGTGCGGCTTCCCGGAACGTGGACTGGGCTGGAAGGGAAAATCGCCGATACCTTCAACGAGATCGTCTCTGCCAATGAGCAAATGGCAGACGAGTTGAAACGCGTCGGACAAGTCGTCGGCAAAGAGGGCAGGACCAGGGAACGCACGCGGTTTCAACAGCAACGCGGCTCGTGGGGCAAGATGGAAGTCTCCGTCAACACCCTGGTCGAAGATCTTCTGCGGCCAACGACAGAAGTGACTCGCGCCATCAGCGCCGTTGCCCAAGGCAATCTCACCCAGACAGTTCGACTCGATGTAGATGGACGCGCCTTGGAAGGCGAATTTTTGCGCACCGCCAACATCGTGAACACGATGATTCAGCAGTTGGGTGTGTTCACCTCTGAAGTTACCCGAGTGGCACGGGAAGTAGGAACCGATGGCAAATTAGGCGGTCAAGCTGTGGTACCCGGCGTGGCCGGTACTTGGAAAGATCTCACCGACTCGGTGAACTCCATGGCCAGCAATCTGACAGGCCAAGTTCGCAACATCGCCGAGGTGGCAACTGCTGTGGCCAGCGGCGATCTCTCCCGCAAAATTACAGTCGATGTTCGAGGCGAAATCTTACAGTTGAAAGAAGCCATCAACACGATGGTCGATCAGCTTCGCTCCTTCGCTTCGGAAGTCACGCGCGTGGCCCGCGAGGTGGGCACCGACGGCAAACTTGGCGGACAAGCGGTTGTGCCCGGTGTGGCCGGCACGTGGAAAGATCTTACTGACTCCGTAAATGCAATGGCCGGAAACCTCACGGCCCAAGTGCGAAACATTGCTGAAGTCACTACCGCAGTGGCGCGTGGTGACCTGTCGCGCAAAATCACCGTCGATGTAAAGGGCGAAATTCTGGAACTCAAAGACACCATTAATACGATGGTGGATCAATTGAACACATTCGCAGGCGAAGTGGCTCGTGTGGCTCGCGAAGTCGGAACCGAAGGAAAGCTGGGTGGTCAGGCTCAGGTCCCTGGAGTCGGCGGCACATGGAAAGATCTAACCGACAACGTCAACTTCATGGCCAGCAACCTCACTGGTCAGGTGCGCAACATCGCCGAGGTCGCAACCGCAATTGCGAATGGTGACCTCTCTCGCAAAATCACTGTGGACGTGCGCGGAGAAATTCTTCAGTTAAAAGAAACGTTTAACACCATGGTGGACCAGTTGAATCGATTCGCGGGTGAAGTAACGCGCGTCGCTCGCGAAGTTGGAACCGAAGGCCGTCTCGGCGGACAAGCCAACGTTCCTGGAGTTGCTGGAACCTGGAAAGATCTCACCGACTCGGTCAACTCAATGGCGGGAAACCTCACTGGACAAGTCCGCAACATCGCCGAAGTAACGACGGCAGTTGCTGGCGGAGACTTGTCCCGCAAGATCACGGTCGACGTGAAGGGAGAAATTCTCGAACTCAAGAACACCATCAACACGATGGTGGACCAATTAAACGCCTTCGCCGGCGAAGTCACACGCGTGGCTCGCGAAGTTGGTACAGAAGGAAAGCTTGGCGGTCAAGCTCAGGTCCCCGGTGTGGCTGGCACGTGGAAGGATCTTACCGATAACGTGAACTTCATGGCGAGCAACCTGACTGGTCAAGTCAGAAACATCGCTGAGGTTGCAACCGCCGTCGCGCGTGGGGATTTGTCGCGCAAGATTACGGTTGACGTGAAGGGTGAAATTCTCGAACTGAAAGACACGCTTAATACGATGGTGGAGCAGCTCCGATCTTTCGCATCGGAGGTCACACGCGTAGCGCGTGAAGTCGGAACTGACGGCAAGCTGGGCGGTCAGGCCCAGGTACCTGGCGTTGCGGGAACGTGGAAGGATCTCACCGATTCGGTGAACTCGATGGCCAGCAACTTGACTGGTCAGGTGCGAAACATCGCCGATGTTGCGACGGCAATTGCAGGCGGCGATTTATCCAAGAAGATCACGGTCAACGTCAGCGGCGAAATTCTGTTGCTCAAAGAAACCATGAACGCCATGGTCGATCAGCTAAACGCTTTCGCCAGTGAGGTGACGCGCGTTGCTCGAGAGGTCGGTTCAGAAGGTCGGTTGGGAGGGCAAGCTAACGTACCGGGTGTCGCCGGTACGTGGAAGGATCTCACTGACTCGGTCAACTCAATGGCAGGCAACTTGACTGGCCAAGTGCGAAACATCGCTGAAGTTACTACCGCAGTCGCACGTGGCGATTTGTCACGCAAAATTACCGTTGACGTAAAAGGGGAAATTCTCGAACTGATAAACACCATCAACACGATGGTCGATCAGTTAAACGGATTCGCCGGCGAAGTTACGCGTGTGGCTCGCGAGGTCGGCACTGACGGAAAACTGGGGGGGCAGGCCGAGGTGCCCGGAGTCGCGGGAACGTGGAAGGATCTCACCGACAACGTAAACTTCATGGCCAGCAACCTGACCGGTCAAGTCCGAAACATTGCGGAAGTCGCAACAGCCATTGCGACGGGCGATCTCTCCAAGAAGATAACTGTGGACGTCCGCGGTGAAATTCTTCAGCTTAAAGAGACGCTCAATACGATGGTCGAGCAACTGCGCTCGTTTGCTGCCGAAGTGACGCGCGTAGCTCGCGAGGTCGGAACCGATGGAAGACTCGGTGGACAGGCCAACGTGCCTGGTGTGGCCGGTACCTGGAAAG
>JAFATP010000123.1 GCA_019243895.1 Alphaproteobacteria bacterium | reverse complement strand
CGCCAAGGCTACGGCGGACACTCGCTTTTCTAAATTCGCTTTGCTCATTAAGAAAAGCTAAGTGGTGCCCCGGGTCAGACTCGAACTGACATGTCCTCGCGGACACTGGATTTTGAGTCCAGCGCGTCTACCATTTCACCACCGGGGCATGGACGATTATGCGATGCTAGGTGTAACGGCAACGCCGCGCGCTGACAACAAAAACCGGAATGCCCTAGAGCGTTTTCGCTTTGATTGTGCGCTAGGCAGCCGAGGTGAGTCGCGCGGAGCGTACAGTGACGTACGTGAGCACGGCGAACCGAAGGATAACGACGCGCACGATTAAATGGAAAATGCTCTAATGCCCGCCGCCACCGGTACGGCCGCTGCTGCGCCCGCCGCCGCTGCTGCGCCCGCCCGCACCGCTTCGCACCACGTGGGTTTCGTGCGCTCCGCCGGCGCCGCGCAGCTTGTTCGCATAGCGGTTGCGGCGCGCCAGGCCGAAGAAGGCGGCGGCGATACCGAGCCCGATCTTGATGTAATTCTTCTGCCCCTGGCGGCCCGAGCCCCACACCTTGTGTCCGGCGCTTTTCCATAAGCCGCCGCCTTCGCCGATGCCGCCCCAGATGTTGCTCTCGGCTTTCCCCCACACGTTGTCAGCAAAGGTGCCCCAGGCGTTTTCGCCGTAGGTGCCGTGCACGTTATTGCTCATCACGCCCCAGCCGGTGACGCCCATATTGCCGCGGCCCGCGGTGTCCTGGGGGCCGTAAAGGCTGAAGGCGTTATTGTTCCCGCTGGAATCGTGATGCATCATCATGCCTTGCTGCTGCATGGCATACATCAGCGCCACCTGTTGCTGCAATTGCGCCTGCCGCAGGCGGATGTGATACGGGCTGTGCTTGACGATGTTATCCTTCATGAAGCTTTCATGCATAAAGGATTTCGGGCGATACTTGCCCACCACCCAGCCGCCCTGGGTTTTGACCTTGCCGGTTTTGCCGTCTACCCGCAGCGTGATGTTGCTTTCCTGGTCGAATACCCGTCCTTTGCCGTCGATCCTGCCCAAATCGCCGTATTGGCGCGGCTTGATGGCCACCATCTGGCGCAGCGCCTTTTCTTCTTTGATGGCTTTTTTCTTAGCACGCTCGGCCAGGGCCTGCATCGTGCGCTTGGAGAGCTTGCCGCCCTGCGCGGCGCGCTCCAATGCCGCCTTTTCCTGATGTTCCTGGGTTTTTTTATCCAAGATGCGCTTATAGCGCTCGGCAGGGGTGATGAGCAGCTTGCCGCCTTTCATGATCTCGAGCCGCTTGAGCTTGGCGGCTTCGCCAAGCTTGCTGGAAGCGCGTCCGCCATCAAAGTAACGGGTATTAGCCATGCGTATTGTTCCCCCGGATTATTATGTTACTATAGCACACCAGGAGGGCGAGGATTATGAAGATTATGTTACAGCTGCCCCTGTGGTTTGGGGTTTTTCTCTTGTTTTATAGGCCCCTAGCTGCTGGCGCCGAACTGGCCCCATTCACCGTGGAGACAGCGCGCGGCACCGTGCCGTTCGAGGTGGAGGCGGCGCTGACGCCCCAGCAACAGACGCAGGGACTGATGTTCCGGCAATACCTGCCGCCGGGCAAGGGCATGCTGTTTCTTTTTCCTGCGCCCCAGAAAATCTCAATGTGGATGAAAAATACTTATATCCCTCTTGATATGCTGTTCATCGATAGCGCCGGGCAGGTTGCCTATGTTAAGGAAAACGCATCGCCTCTTTCGGAGGAGCTGATCACTTCTCCGGTGCCGGTCATCGCCGTGGTGGAACTGCCGGGCGGCACGATACAGCGCACGAAAATCGCCGAGGGCGACCGCGTGCATCACGAAAGGCTGCCATGAGGTTCGCCGGGGCATTGCTGGCGCTGATATTGCTGCCGGTTGCGGCGATGGCGGTGGAGGCTCCGCTGCTTTATTCGCGCACCACGCTGCTCCTGCATTTGCAGCACCCCGCGGATAAGGCCAAGCCGACGCTCGCCATCGATACGGAAGTGCGGGAGGCCTCCTCCGCCGCGCACACGCCCGGCTGGTTTAACTTCGTCTCGCTGGGAGCGTTCAAGGCAGCGATGGCGGTTTATGCGGCGCCCCTCACGGTAACCATTCATACCGCGCAGGATTACGCGCCCCTGGATGTGCTGATGGTGGATTCCTACGGCACGATAACCCAGATCATGCCGAAGCTGGTACTGGCCGAAATGCAGGAGCCCATCGCGTCCGCCGCGCCGGTGCTGGCGGTGCTTTATCTGCGCGGCGGCGACAGCGCCGCCTTGGGCATTCAGCCGGGAGACAGCGTGGAATATAAGCTGTTCAAGAAAAAGCCGGTGGTGATTACCGCGCCTGCCGGTGCGCCGCCATCGGAAGCTGCATCTTCCGCGGCTGCTGCCTCCGAAACGCCGCCTGCATCTGCCGCTCCGGCTGCTCCGGTTACGCCGGTATCCGCTGCTCCGGCTGCTCCAGTCGTTCTTCAATAAGGCGGCGCACCTGGTCGAACACCGAATCGGCATCGTGTTTTGAGGTGTCGATGATGAACGCGTCCTCCGCCGGCTTCATCGGCGCGATCTCGCGGGCGGCATCGCGTTCATCGCGCTCGCGCAAATCCTTCAGCACGGAGTCGTAAATCACCTCCACGCCCTGGCCCTGCAATTCACGGTGCCGCCGTCTGGCGCGGGCTTCCAGCGTGGCGGTGATGAAAAATTTAAAGCGGGCTTCCGGCAGCACCACGGTGCCGATGTCGCGCCCGTCCAGAATCGCGCCCTGGCCGGAGGCGGCGAAACGCCGCTGAAAATCCAGCAGCACGGCGCGCACTTCCGGTTGCGCCGACACGATGGAGGCGGCTTTGCCGACATGCTCCTGGCGCAGGCGCGGATTGGCCAGGTCTTCGTACGTAATGCTCTGCGCCGCGCGAATGGCGGCGCCTATGTCGCGCGGGTCGGCGTCCGCGTAAGCAAGCCGCAAGCCCACGGCGCGGTATAGGCTGCCGGTATCCAGGTAAGCGATGCCGAAATACGCGGCCAGCCGGCGCGCCAGAGTACCCTTCCCGGAGGCGGCAGGTCCGTCGATGGCGACCACCAACGGTAAAGTGCGCGTGGGCGTACGCTCGGAAAGGCGTGCGCCCAGCGCATTCATCAAGGCGGGGAATCCTGGAAAGCTGGTGGCGATCGGCGCGGCGTCATCCACCGTTACGTGCTGCTGGCTGGCCATGCCCATTACGAGAAAGCTCATGGCGATGCGGTGATCCAGCCGGGTGCTGATCAATGCGCCGCCGCGCGGTTGCTTCTGGCCGGTCACGAACAGCGTGTCGCCTTCGGCACGCGCCTCCACGCCGCAGGCGCGCAAGCCCTGGATGATGCCGCTTAAGCGGTCGCTTTCCTTCACGCGCAATTCACCGATGCCTTCCATCGCCGTTTCGCCTTCGGCGAAGGCGGCGGCCACCGCCAGGATGGGGTATTCATCGATCATGGACGGCGCACGCGCGGCAGGCACGCGCACGGCGCGCAGCGTGCTGCTTTCTACCTCGATGTCCGCCACTTTCTCGCCGCCGATGCGCCGTTCGTTCACCGCCGTCAGCCGCGCGCCCATTTCCTTTAGCGTGTCAAATAGGCCGGTGCGCAGCGGGTTGACGCAGACATTGCGCAGCACCAGCCGCGAGTGCGGCACGATCAGCGCCGCCACCAGCGGGAACGCCGCCGAGGAAGGATCGCCCGGCACCGTCAGGCTGCGCTCGGCCCGGGCGGGGTTCTGATGTCCCGACAGCGTCACCGCCAGCGCCCCGTCCTCTTCCCGCCGCCGTTCCACGCCGATGCCGAAATATTCCAGCATGTTTTCGGTATGGTCGCGAGTAGGCTCCCGTTCGATGACAGTGGTTTTGCCGCGCGTGTTCAGGGCGGCCAGCAGGACGGCCGACTTCACCTGCGCGGAAGCCACCGGCAGGCGGTAGGTGATGGGAAGCGGCGATTCCGTGCCGGTCAGCGCCAGCGGCAGGCGATCATGGGCGCGCGCCACGAAGCGTGCGCCCATCTGCGACAGCGGCGTCATGACGCGGCCCATCGGTCGGGAGCGCAGGGAAGGATCGCCGGTGAAAAACGTGGTGAAAGGGTAGGGCGTCACCAGCCCCATCATCAGCCGCGCGCCGGTGCCCGCGTTGCCCATGTCCAGCACCGCTTCGCTTTCGTGCAGGCCGCCTGCGCCCACGCCGTGCACCTCCCATGCGCCGTCGCCCACGCGCTGCACGTCCACCCCCAGCCGCCGCAGCGCCTCGGCGGTGCGCAGCACGTCCTCGCCCTCCAGCAAGCCGGTGATGCGCGTGCTTCCCAGCACCTGCGAGGCCAGCATCAGCGCGCGGTGAGAGATCGATTTGTCTCCCGGCACCGAGACATCGCCCTGCAGGCCGGAACTTGTTGCGGAAATCATGGCTGCGTTTTGTACAGGCTCTCAGGTGGAATGTCCACGCACATGGCGGTAAGATATTCATCCGGCGAAGCATCATTTGTGGCCTTGACGGGTGCTCGCAAAACGTGTAGCGTCACTAGTCCCAGCTGGGATAGATTCAAGAAAATTAAGCTGATTCAATAAGTTCATGAGGTAGTAATGGCCAATCACATATCCGCCGAGAAACGCAACCGCCAGACCATTGCGCGCACCGCGGTGAACCGCGCGCGCAAAAGCCGCATTCGCACTCAACTGCGTAAAGTGGAAGATGCGATTGCCGCGGGCGACAAGACTGCCGCCGCGGCCGCGTTCCGTGAAGCTCAGCCGGAGCTGATGCGCGGAGTATCCAAAGGTGTGTTCAAGAAGCAGACGGCCTCGCGCAAGCTGAGCCGCCTGTCTGCGCGCATCAAAGCCATTGCCGCCTGATTTTTGTATTTGAACGTATAAGTCCTGTTGCCGTTCCACCGCGTATTAAAGCGCGGGCGGGAGCATGTTGTCAAAATTCTCGAGAGGTGCCATGCACGCCAGTGCGCTTCTAGCTGATCTGCAAACCTCCCTTGCCGGGCCCGGCAAGGTGACACCTGTTGAAGCATGGAAAGCGCTGTGCGAGGATGCCGGTTCCGTGCTGGTGGATGTGCGCACGCTGCCGGAATGGCAGTTCACCGGCCAGCCGGATATGAGCGCCGCGCGCGGCCGTCTGCTATCCATCTCCTGGAAAATCTATCCGCATATGGGCTTAAACCCTCAGTTTGAAGCGGCGTTGCGGGCTGAAGGCGTCATTCCGGAAACCCGGCTTTTCTTCCTGTGCCGCAGCGGCGGGCGTTCGCACGATGCCGCCGAAGCGATGCAGCGGGCAGGCTTTGCGCATTGCTTCAATGTGCTGGGCGGATTCGAAGGGGAGTCCGATGATTTGCGCCATCGCGGCACCCGGACAGGCTGGAAGGCGAGCGCATTGCCATGGAGGCAGTCATAACCCCCGCCTCCGCCCTTGCCGTGACGCCCGGGGAGCCGGCCTCGGCGCTGTGGGAGCGCGTGGCGGAAAAGCTGAAAGCCAGGCATGGCGAGGCGGTGTATCGCAGCTGGCTGCGCGGCCTTGAATGCAAGCATATCGAGGGCGGCAAGGCCGTGCTGACCGCGCCGACGCGCTTCATGCGCGAATGGGTGGCGGCGCATTACGGCGCCGACATCCGTGCTGCGTTACAGGAGCTGCGCTCCGATATTCTCGCCATCGACATTCTGGTGCGCCAGGCCGATGCCCCCGCCGCCGCTCCGTGTGCTCCTTCGCTTGCCGTTTCCACTTCCCCTGCCGCCGATGCCGCGCTGCTGGCAGTGCCCGAGGCCGATCTGGCGGCGCTTGCCATGTCCGCACCGCTCGACCCCCGTTGCACTTTCGAGCATTTCGTGGTGGGCAAGCCCAATGAGCTGGCTCACGCCGCGGCGCGCCGCGTGGCGGAATCTCCCGCCGTCGTTCCCGGCTGCAACCCGCTGTTTCTTTATGGCGGTGTCGGACTGGGCAAGACGCATCTCATGCACGCCATCGCCTGGCACATCCGCGCGCATGGCGGCGGACGGCGGGTGATCTATCTGTCGGCGGAAAAATTCATGTATCAGTTCATCAAGGCGCTGCGCTCCCGTGAATCGCTGGCGTTCAAGGAAACCTTCCGCTCGGTGGACGTGCTGATGATTGACGACGTGCAGTTCATCAGCGGCAAGGATTCCACGCAGGAGGAATTCTTCCACACCTTCAACGCGCTGGTGGACCAGAACAAGCAGCTGGTGATTTCCGGCGACCGCAGCCCGTCCGATCTGGAGGGCATTGAGGAGCGCGTGCGCTCCCGCCTGGGCTGGGGCCTGGTGGCCGATATTCACGCCACCACTTATGAGCTGCGCTTAGGCATTCTCCATTCCAAGATCGAGCAGATGCGCGGCATCCACATCCCGCAGAAAGTGGTGGAATTTCTGGCGCACAAGATCACCTCCAACGTGCGCGAGCTGGAAGGCGCGCTGAACCGCGTGGTGGCGCACGCCACGCTGGTGGGCCGCGCCATCACCATCGAAACCGCCCAGGAAGTGCTGATGGATCTGCTGCGCGCGCACGATAAGCGCGTCACCGTGGAGGACATCCAGAAAAAAGTGGCCGAGCATTACCACATTAAGGTGTCGGACATGCACTCCGCCCGCCGCTCGCGCTCCGTGGCCCGTCCCCGCCAGGTGGCGATGTTCCTGGCCAAGCGGCTCACCACGCGCAGCCTGCCGGATATCGGCCGGCGCTTCGGCGGCAAGGATCACACCACCGTCATTCACGCGGTGAAGAAAGTGGAGGAGTTGATCTCGCAAGATGCTGAGTTCGCTTCCGAAGTGGAGCTGCTGGAGCGTATGATGCGGGCGTGAAGCCACGCGGTGAAAGCCGTTGTCATAATGGCCTTAATAATTAATGATCATCCTTACCAAGTGTTTCAATATCTGGGCGTAGCGTTGGAGGCCAGGCATCCATCACTGCCTCGCTGATGGATAAGGATGGGAAAAAGCTGGCGGATCTCGGAGGCATGACCGCCTCGCAGCGGTTAATGAGGGCTTCCACCGCTCTGATTTCCACGAGCCCGTTGCGTTTTCCGAAAAACGCTTTAAGTTGTTCTGCCTTATCATTCGACCAAGAGGTGGAATATGCAATTCGCCATCGAACGCTCGGTGCTGCTCAAAGCGCTCGGCCACGTGCAGACCGTGGTGGAGAAGCGCGGCACCATTCCCGTGCTGGCCAACGTCAAGCTGGACGCCAAATCCGGCCAGCTTAGCCTCACCGCCACCGATATGGACATCGCGCTGGTGGAACGGGTGCCGGCGGAGATTGGTCGCGAGGGAGCGACAACCGTGCCGGCGCATACGTTTTACGAGATCGTCCGCAAGCTGCACGAGGGAGCACAGGTGGAGGTGAACACGGGCGAGGGCGGCAGGGTGTCCATCCGCTCCGGCCAGTCCCGCTTCACGCTGGCCTCGCTGCCGGTGGATGATTTTCCGGTAATGGCCGAGGGCGAGCTGCCGCACAGCTTCACGCTGGCGGTGGCCGAGTGCCGCGCGCTGATCGAAAAACCCGCTTATGCCATGTCCACCGAGGAGACGCGTTATTACCTGAACGGCATTTATCTGCACACCTCCGGCGAGGCGGGCGAAGAGCAATTGAAAGCCGTGGCCACCGATGGGCATCGCCTGGCGCGGGTGGCGGTGTCGCTGCCGGGGACTGCCGCGGGCATGCCGGGCATCATCGTGCCGCGCAAAACCATCCAGGAAATCCGCAAGCTGCTGGACGGCGGCGACGGCGAAGTGGCGCTCTCGCTGTCGGACACGAAAATCCGCGTGGTGTACGGCAACGCCGTGCTGGTGTCCAAGCTCATTGACGGCAATTTTCCCGATTACGAGCGGGTGATCCCCTCCAATAACGAGAAAATGATGGAGGTGGAAGCCAAGCGTTTCGCCGAAGCGGTGGATCGCGTTTCCGTCATCGCCTCCGAGCGCTCGCGCGGCATCAAGCTGTCGCTGGAAAAAGGCAAGGTCACGCTTTCGGCCAGCAGCGCGGAGGCCGGCAGCGCCTCGGAGGAAATCGAGGTGACGTACGGCGCCGATGCACTGGAGATCGGCTTCAACGCGCGCTATCTGCTGGAAATGCTTTCGCAGCTGGAAGGCGAAACGGCGCAGTTCCTGTTCCATGATTCGGCATCGCCCGCGCTGGTGCGCGACACCGCCGATGTCGGCGCGCTCTACGTGATCATGCCGATGCGGGTGTGACCAGTTTAAACTGGATTGAAGAGCCCGGCCGTTCACCGGAACGGGAGCAGTTAGCCGGCGTGTTTCCCGTTTCCATCCGCTCTCTCTCGCTTTCGCATTTCCGTAATTATGAGCGGCTGGCGCTGGAATTGAACGGCCGGAGCGTGGTGCTGATCGGCGAGAACGGCGCGGGTAAAACCAATCTGCTGGAGGCGGTGTCTTTCCTGGCGCCGGG
>JAFATP010000068.1 GCA_019243895.1 Alphaproteobacteria bacterium | reverse complement strand
GCGTTTGACCTCTTCCTTCAGCGTCTGCAATTCCAGCGCGTTGCGCACCGAAGTGATCAGGCGCGCGCGCTGCACCGGTTTGCTGATGAAATCCGCGGCGCCCAGCTGCATCGCTTCCACCGCGTCTTCCATACGGTCACTGCCGGTCAGCACGATGCAGGGGAGTTTCGGCATGAATTTCTTTATCTGGCGCAGCAGGCCCATGCCGTCGATGACCGGCATATTAAGGTCAATCAGCGCCAGGCCGATGCGCCTGCCGGATTCGCTTTTCAGGCGCTGCAGCGCCTCGGCGCCGTCGGCGCTTTCAATGACTTCCGCGCCCAGATCCTTTTCCAGCGCCGCGCGGACGGTGCGGCGCAGCAGAGGATCGTCTTCCGCTATTAATATGGAGTGCATGAATGCCCCGTGCAGGATCGATTCATGCTAGCAGGCATCTGTTAATAAACCGCTACCACCGGTTGAGTATCTCAGCCGGCTTTCGCTTATTAATCAAAATCTAGCGAATGTGATGGGGGATTGGGTAGCGCTTCACGCCGCGGAGTTCTTCAGGAAGTCCGACACCCGCTTGTATTCGGTGTGGATGGCGGGGATCATTCTTTCCTTTAGCGCGCGCGGACTCAAATAATTCTCCTCCGCCTGTTTGCACAACTCGCTCAAGGGATATGCCCCCAGGTTCAATGCGATTCCTTTAAGGGCGTGCATTTGCTTCCGCCATTCCTCATCGGCGCCGGCGGCGCAGGCGCTTTGCAGCGCGCGGATGCCGCCTTCGAAATAAACGTAAAATTCCTCGAACAGCGTTTGTTCCAGCGCCCCGTCACCACCGGTCATTTCACGCAGGTTGGTAAGATCAACGGGGGCTTTCATGTGATTCCTCCGGCGCGAATGCAAGGTAAATCCACTTTTTGGCCCCCCCGCCGAAGGTTTTATCGCGGCGTCCCGTATTATAAGCACTGATGCACGCAACTCAACAGATGGAAACAATATGAACAGTACCTACAAGAAAGCGATGGCCCTGGCCGCCGCCATGTTATTATACAGCGGCTCCGGCGCCGTGGCGCAGGTGGTGATGGCGCCGGGGCCGGTGGTTATGCCGCCCCGCCCTATCTGCCGCCCGTATACGGATAAAATCAGCATCGGCAGGGAAGTGCGGATTACGAAGGGAAGAGCCTGCCTGCAGGCGGACGGATCATGGGCGCTGGAACCTTCGGCTGCCGGCGTCAATTACGTGGTGCGCGGAAACACGACGTATCTCGTGCCCGTACAGCCGTTCGTGGTGGAAGGACCGGTGGTGGTGCGTCGGCGCTGGTAAGAAGTTTTTGCACCATGGTGACGAATGCTTTAACCTGAAATAAGGAGATGTTTATGAAGAAACGACTGTTTACTGCCGCCGCAGTAATTGCACTGACCTATGCGGGTGCGGCCTGGGCGAATGCCGATGCGTCTGCCTCCGCGGAGCGGCACCCGATGATGGAAAGCGCGCTTTCACAGCTGCCGCCGCAGAAGGCAGAGGCGGTCAAACAGAAACTGAAGCAGGCGCGTGAGCAGAACAAGCCGCTAAGGGACCAGGCACGTGCGCTGCATGAGCAACTGCATGCCGTCCTTGTCGCGCCGCAATTCGACGAAAGCACGTTCATTGCCAAGAAAAAGCAGTTAGAGGGTCTGCAGGACCAGATACGGGCGAATATGACGCAGGCATTTGCGTCGGCAGCGTCCCAACTGACACAAAGCGAGCGGGTGACATTGGCCACGGCGATGCAGAAACAGCGTCACCATGCGCATGATGCCGCCGCGCCTCAGGGCGCTCCGCCGGCATCCGGTTCTTATTAACCATGCCGCAGGCGGGCGGAGGGAAAATGCTCGCTTTCCGTCCGCCGGTGCGGCTGGCCGACTGGACATGTGACGACGCCGAGCTGATGGCCCGCATCCAGCACGGAGACCGCGCCGCCTTCGCGGCGTTGGTGCAGCGCCATGCGGAGCGCTTCTACCGCTTGGCTTACCGCCAGGTGGGGCATAAGGCGGAAGCGGAAGATATCGTGCAGGAGGCATTCCTGAAGTTATGGGGAAAGCCTCCCGCTTCCTGGGATAAAGAGCGCAATACGGCGTTCACCACCTGGTTTTACCGCGTAGTGATCAATCTGTGCATTGATCACCAGCGGAAAAAGCGTCCGCTGCCGCTCCCCGAAGGGCTGGATATGCGTGATGACGGCATCAGCCAGGAGGAAAACCTGATGCTGGTGCAGCGCCGGCGGCAACTGGAAGCGCAGATGAAGATGCTGCCGCCGCGGCAGCAGGCGGCGCTGAACTTATGTTTCTATGAAGGGCTGAGCAATCAGGAAGCGGCGGCGGTGATGGGCCTGCGCCTGAAAGCGCTGCAATCGCTGCTGATGCGCGCGAAAGTGGCGTTAAGAGAAGCATTGAAAGAGGTGTGACATGGCAATGACGGAAAAAAAGTTCCAGGAGTGGCTTGCGCTGTATGGCGCGGAGGTTGAGTCCTGGCCGGAGGATGCGCGCGCGGCGGGCGAGCGGGCCCTGC
>JAFATP010000030.1 GCA_019243895.1 Alphaproteobacteria bacterium | reverse complement strand
GGCGTCTGCTTGCGTAATGCGCCTTCGGCCTGAAGCAGCTCCACCGTTTTTTCGCGCGCCGGTTTCAGCTTGAGCCCGTGCAGTTGCCGAAGCGCGTCAGCCGCACCGGCCCCCGCTTTCAGTGGGGTGAGGCATTCCATATTCAGCTTTCCGTCGCTGCCGAGAATCGCCCGCAGCGGCAATTCATGCTTCCGCCACCACTCCTTGTCCGTATCGTCGCCGAAGGTGCAGCACATGACCAGGCCGGTGCCTTTGTCGCGCTCCACCAGCTCATCGGCGATCATCGGCACTCTCACGCCAAACAGCGGCGTCACGGCTGTCTTTCCCTTATATTTTTCCGCATTCGGGTCTTCCGGGTGATACATCACGGCGACGCACGCGCCGAGCAACTCCGGGCGGGTGGTGGCGATGATGATATGATTGCGCTCAGCGGCTTCGCCGCCTGGCGCCGCGCGGGCTGCCCCCGCGTCGCTCGCTAGTCGTCGCTGCGCTCCTTCGGGAGCCGTTTCTTCAAGTGTGAAGCAAATCTCATGCATCACGCCGGGCATTTCCCTGTTTTCGATTTCCGCCGCCGCAATCGCCGTCTGGTCCACCCAGTCCCAATAGGTGGGGCGGAAATCCCGATACGCCTCGCCTTTCCGCAGCAAGTCCAGAAACGACGCCTGGCTTAAGCGCATCACCGCGTCGCTGATGGTGTGATATTCGCGGCTCCAATCCACGCTGAGCGCCACGCTCGAAAACAGCGCGCGGAATTCGGCGATGGCGGCCTCCACGATCTCCCGGCAATCCGCTACGAACGCCTCGCGACTTTCATATTGCGCGGCTTTTTTGCCCTTGATTTTCTCCACCAGCCGCTCGGTAGGCAGGCCGTTATCGTCGAACCCCATGGGATAGCACACGTCCTGGCCCTTCATGCGGCGGTAGCGCGCCACGAAATCCGCCTGCGTATAGCTGAAGATATGCCCCATATGCAGCACGCCGGAAACGGTGGGCGGCGGCGTGTCGATGACGAAGGTCTGCTCGCGCGGCAGGTCGCCCCTGAACCGATAAACATTTTCCTGCCGCCAGCGCTCCTGCCACCGCGCCTCGGCTTCGCGTGCGTCGTATGATTTCGGTAAACCGCTCATATTCAAATAAAACTTGCTGATAATTTGGTGTTAACAGAGCTTTAAAAAGATGTATGCTACTGTGATGCGTATGTCGAGGCTGATTTTGCCCCTGCTGTGTTTCATCGCCGCTGCCGCTGCCGCGGCCGATGCGCCGCCTGCCGCTCCGCCGGCACCCGCCGCCGCGCCGAAGCCTCGCGTCACCTATTCGGCCGAACAGCTGGTGGGGCTGATGGACGATGCCGAACTCACCTTTTATTACGACACGTTCGATTATGTCATGGAAAAGGTAAAGCCGAACGAGACCTTCCCCTGGAAAACCTACGCCTCCAACGGTGAGATAACCCCCGCCGGGCCGTTCGCCGGGAAGGGCACGGTATGCCGCAGTTTCCGCGAGGTGGTCAACGTGAAAAACCAGCACGGCGCCGTGTATGAGGGAACCGGCTGCAAGCGCGTCGGCGCGGACGGCTGGTGCAAGCTGCGCAAGAACGATGTGCTTTCCTGCGCCCTGGAGCCGCCGCGCAGCCTGGTGGACCGCACCGCGCGCGACGCGGGCGATACGGTCAAGAGCGTCACCAATAAAGCCTCCAGCTGGTGGCCGTTTTAAGCTGCGGCACGCCTAATAGCGCTATACAATGCCGCCCCGTTAGTTAAGATATTTTTCCTTGATATTAACTATCGTGAATAACCCGCATGAGTGAATGGCCTACCAGAAGAGCTTTTTTAAAAGCCTCCGCTGCGGCTTTGACCGGGACGGTGCTTGGCCTGCCCCGGCGCGCCGAGGCGCCGGCGCCGCCGCCGCCCGCTTCCCTGGCGCTGTTCGGCGGCGGGCCAATTACCGGACTGTTCCTGGATTTTTTAAGGGAAGGTCCCTGCAAGGCATCGCTGGCTGCCGGGAAAAAGCCCTTGATCGTGGTCATCACCAGCGCCGCGCAGGACGGTCCGGGAGCAAGACAAGGCTGGGAGAAAGCTTTCGCCAAGGATGAATTTGAAATCGCATTCATTCACACGCGCAAGGAAGCGGATAGCGTCATCGCCCAGCAGCTCATCCGCCGCGCCGCCGGGGTGATGCTGGGAGGCGGGGATCAAGCGAACCTCGTGCCCGCCCTGGCCGGTACGAAAGCGCAGGAGGCTATTTTCGACCAGTTGGGGAATCCCAACTTCACCTTGGGCGCCACTTCCGCCGGCACCGCGGCATGCCCGATTGAAATGATCGAAAATTGGGAAAATGAAGAAAGCGTCGAGCGGTTGCGGCCGGAGGAGCGCCGCGCCATCTTCGCTCACGGCCTGGGTTTCATCAATGCCATTACGGATACGCATTTATTTTGCAGCCGCATCGATCGCACGCCGCGCCTGACGGATGCCCTGGCGCGCCATCCTGATCTCACGTGCATCGGGCTTGGTGAAGGCTCGGGCCTCATCATTCAGCGCTCGCACGCCCGCGTGGTTGGGGAAAACCAGGTGGAGGTGCTCCGGTCCGGCCCGAACGGCCCGGAAGAGCATATCTACCCCCCCGGACGGGAATTCCCGCTGGATATCCGCCTGCAATATGCC
>JAFATP010000302.1 GCA_019243895.1 Alphaproteobacteria bacterium | reverse complement strand
TCCCGCGCCAGCTGTTCGTCGTCCATCGCCGTCAGCAGCAGCACCGGCATTTGCGGCAGCCGTTCCTGGATGTTGATCAATGCGCTCAGGCCCGTGGCGTCCGGTAGGGAAAGGTCGAGCAGGCACACATCGAAATGCCGGTCTGCCAGCACGGCGATGGCTTCCGCCTCGTTTTTCACGTGCAGCACTTCAAAACTGCCGGGGGCCACGCCGTTCAGCTCTCCCTGTACGAGAAACGCATCGCTGGGGTCGTCTTCCACCAGCAGCACATGAATTACCGGCCGTGAAGAAACTGCCCGTCTCTCCATTTATGCGTCTTTCCGTGCAGGTGATGGGGCTTCATCCATACTGGCGGGCAGCGTGAAAAAGAACGTGGTTCCCTGTTGCGGCTGGGATTCCACCCAGATGCGTCCGCCGTGATTATGCACCACCCGTTCGCATACCGCCAGTCCAATCCCGGTGCCGGTATATTCCTGCTCGGTGTGCAGGCGACGGAAGATGGTGAATATCTTTTCGAAATATTCCGGCGCGATGCCGATGCCGTTGTCGCGCACGGAGAACGCCCAGTATCCTCCTTCGGCGCGCACGCCGACATGCACGTGCGGCGCGCCCTTGCAGAACTTCAACGCATTATCGACCAGGTTCTGCAGCAATTGCAGGATCTGCGTGCCGTCGCCCATCACGGTGGGCAGCGGATCGTTGGTGACCTCAGCCCCGGTTTCGGTGATGGCCGCGGCGAGATTATGCTTCACGCTCTCCAGCACCAGGTTGCAGTCCACCTTGCTGCGGCGGCGCTCGCGGAATCCCACGCGGGAATATTCCACCACCGCCTCGATCAGCTTGCGCATGCGCACCGCGCCTTCCACCGCGAAATCGATGGATTTGCGCGACTCCTCATCCAGCTTCTCGCGGTTGTGATTCTTCACCAGCGTCAAATGCTGGGTCACGGCGCGCAGGGGAGCTTTCAGATCGTGCGCCACCACGTTGGCGAAACGCTCCAGATCCTGGTTGCTGCGCTCAAGCTCCCTGCGGTAGGCTTCCATCTGCCGCATGATGTCCGCCCGCTCGGCGGCGCGAATGGCGGTGCGCCGCAGCGCCGCGGGCGTGATCACCTGCTTGGGCAGGTAATCCTGCGAACCCAGCTTCATGGCGTTCACCGCCACCATCTCATTGCCCTCGCCGGTGAGCATCACAATGGGAATATCTTTTTTGAGTTCGATCAGCGTTTTCAGCACTTCCAGCCCGTCCTTGTCCGGCAGGTGGTAATCCAGCAACACGCAATCGACGGGATGGTCTTTATACATCGCCTCGCCTTCGGCGCCGGTATAGGCGTTGAAAAAGCGGAAGGCATGTTGGTGGTCGTCTTCCAGATACGCCGCATAGAGTTCATGCTGGTCGGCCTGGTCATCGATGATCAGAATATCGAGATGCTGCTCCGCCATATTCACCCATTACGCCCGTAATAGCCCCCATGCTGGCATAAAATTGATAAGATTTTGCAACTAAGTTGGAATTTTATCTTATTTAAGCCAGCGGGTGGCAATTTTGTTTCAGTTACCGCTACTTAGTTTGTCGCCTGGCTTAGAGCGCGGCACCACCCGCCGCAGGCGATTGGTTAATTCATCGTGCGTATGCACATGAACCGCATAGGGAAAACCCTGATAATGGGAGGGGGTATATTCGGCATGGGAAGCGGCATGCGGCCCGTAGAGCACGGGGGTGCAGCCGCACGCCGCCGCGCAGGCGAGGTCGATGTCGCTGTCGCCGACGAACCAGATGTCCGGCCCCGCCTCCATCTCCAGCGCGGAAAGCGCCAATAGCACCGGATCGGCGTGGGGCTTGTCGCGGGCGGCGTCATCCGCGCCGATAACCCCCGCGAAATGCTTCTGCCAGCCCAGATGCGCCACTTCCTGCCGCAGGTTGACGCCTTTCTTATTGCTTACCACCAGCGCCGGCACGCCCAGCGCCTGCAGCTCCTCCAGCAATTCCTTGGCTTTCGGCAGCGCCTCCAGCTGGGCCAGGTTGCGGGCGCGGTAATGCGATTGGTAGCGTTTTCCCGCCTCTTCCCAATTCGCGCCGAAAATCTCCGGAAAAGAGTCGCGCATGGATTTGCGCACCTTCTGCATGGTCACTTCGATCGGCCAGGTTTCCTTGCCCAGTTCCTCGAAGGTGCGTTGCAGCGCCTCGTGAATCACCGGCCAGGTGTTCACCAGCGTGTTGTCCCAGTCGAAGATCACCGCCCTTGGCGCAGGCAGAACCGATTCGCTCATGCAAACCGCCTGCCGGTCTGCGCCAGGATATGCGCGTGATAAAGCGCCAGCAGGCGGCGCGTGACGGCTCCCGGCGCGCCGCCGCCGACGGAAGCGCCGTCGATGCGCGTCACCGGCAGCACGTTGGCGCTGGTGCTGGTGATGAACGCCTCCCTGGCGGCGCATGCCTCGGCGAGCGTGAAAGGCCGCTCGCTGACGCCGATGCCGTCCTTGCGCGCCAGCGCCAGCACCACGTCCCGCGTTACTCCGCCCAGGATGCGGTGATCGGCGGGGTGCGTGATCACCTCTTCTTTCTCCGCCACGATATACGCATTGGAAACCGATCCTTCCGTGATTTCGCCGTCGGGCCGGTGCAGCCACGCTTCGCGCGCGCCGGCGCTGCTTGCCTCCTGCTTGGCCAGCAGGTTCGGCAGCAGCGCGATGGATTTGACGTCGCACCTGCCCCAGCGTATGTCGGGCCGGATGATGACGCTCACCCCCTTCTCCACCTCCGTGGCCTTGGGCAGCTTGGCGGCGCAGACGGTCATGCTTAACACCGGCTTGCTGCCTTTGGGAAACGGATGGTCGCGCCGCGCCACGCCGCGGGTGATCTGCAAATACACGCCGCCGT
>JAFATP010000281.1 GCA_019243895.1 Alphaproteobacteria bacterium | reverse complement strand
TCCCGGAACCAGCCCACCACGCCCTTAAAGCGGGCATTCAGGCCGCTGCGGCTACGGGCGGAATCCAGCAGGCGCTCCTCCAGCGGTTTTTTCAGCACGTAGTGCAGCATGCCGAGCGACGCCGAAAATGCCGGGCCGGAAACGGCGTCCGCCAGCCCCATCAAGGGCTTGGGCCTGCCCAGGCGCACCTGGCGGTTCAGCACGCGCGCCGCCAGGTCCCGTATGCCCAGCAATTGCGACGCGCCGCCGATGAGCACGATGCGCCGCCCCGCGGTGGCATCGACGCCGCTTGCTTCCAGCCGTCCGCGCACCAGCTCGAAAATCTCTTCGCAGCGCGGGCGGATGATGCTCACCAGCGTCGCGCGCGGCAGCACGTTGCCTTCCTCGCCTTCCGCGTCTTCTCCCAGCAGATGCACGCCGATCATCACCTGGCTGTCATTGGCGGTGTTCAGGCAGCTGCCGTGCAGCGTTTTCAGGCGCTCGGCATGGGAGATGGTGGTGGAGAGCCCCTTGGCGATGTCGCTGGTCACGTGCATGCCGCCCACGGGCACCACGTCGCAAAATACGTTGCGTCCTCCCGCGAAGGCGGCGATGCCGGTCACGCCGCCGCCCATGTCCACCACGGTGACGCCCAGCTCCAGCTCGTCGTCTTCCACGCATGCCAGCGCGGCGGCATAAGGCGCGGCCACGAATTCCTCCACGTTGAGGTGGCAGCGCGCCAGGCAATGCGCGAGATTACGGGTGACGCTGCCATAGGCTGTCACCAGGTGCAGCTCGGCGCTCAGGCGCTCGCCGCGCATGCGCCGCGGGTCGGCGATGCCGCGCGCGCCGTCCAGCGTATAGTTCACCGGCAGGCAATGGATCACTTCGCAATCATCGGTTTCAACGGAGTTGCGCCCCTGCTCCACGATGTCCAGGATGTCGCGCTCGCTCACCTCTTCGCCCATCAGCGCCATGTCGATGGTCACATTGCGCGAGGAAAGCCCGCCGCCGGAAAGGCTGAGCAGCGCGCCGTCCACGGTTTGTCCCGCCATCTGCTCCGCGGCGTGCACGGCGGCGATGATCGAGGTTTCCGCCTCCTGGAAATCGGTGATCACCCCGGCGCGGATGCCCCGGGAAAGCTGATGGCCCACCCCGCGCACGGCGATGGCGCCCGCTGCGTCGATCTCGGCGATGAAACAGGCCACCTTGGAGGTGCCCACATCCAGCACGGCATGGGTGCCGCTGGCGAGGCGGCCGGATTTGCGGGACATTTTCATGGCGGTTATGTTTCCTTGGACGGCGCATTGGCGCGCTGCGCTTCCCGCGTGAAGCGCAGGTAGAGGCGGCCCGGCTGCCGCATATCCACTGTTTTTAAAGGCATCAGCATGAAGTGCCGCTCCCGGTTCAGGCGGGAGAAGCGCTGCCAGGCGGTCATCGCGTCTTCCTCCGGCAGTTTCAGTTCCAGGCCGCTCCCGGCGAAGCGCACGTTCCAGCGGCGGTCGCCCACGCGCACCAGCGCCGTCACCTTGGCCTTAAGCGACGGTTCCGCATCCAGCAGCGCCAGGGCCTCGGCCACATGCGAAGGCGCGCCTTCGCCCAGCACCAGCGGCAGCGCGGGATAATCCGCCAGCGAAAGGTCGCTCATCACCGCGCCGCCGTCGTCAATCAGCGCCAGCTTGCCGCCTTTCTGCCACACCGCCACCGGCTCGCGCTCCTCCAGGCGGATGCGCAGCGTGCCGGGCAGTTCACGCTGCACATAGGCGCGCTTCACTGTCGGGATGCTCTCCAGGCGATGCCGCAGCTCATCCAGCGACACTGCGAAGATGGGCGTGCCGCGGCGTAACGCCAGCACGCGCTCCACTTCGGCCACGGGAGTGCGGCGCTGGCCTTCCAGTAGCGTTGAATGCAGGGAAAAGCCCAGGGTGACGCTGGCGGCATACGCCTGCGCCTGCGCCGCGGCAACGGAGCGGCTGACGCCCTGGCTGCGCCACTCCCACACGCCGACCGCCGCTGCCAGCAGCGGCAGTAGGCCCGCCGCGCCAATCAGCGCGCGCCGCCGCCACGCGCAGGCCCATTTGCGATATGCCTTGCCGCGCGCCACCTTGCGGCATTGCTGTTCGCGCAGCGTCAGCGGTTGAAAGGAGCGTCGGGCCATGTCGCGTTTTTTCCTATCGTTTACCTGCGGGGGAGGGCCCGCATCGTTTGGAAACGGCAGGCATCTTATCCCAATTCGGCAGCTTTCACCAGCATATCCACCAGCGTGTGAAAATCAATCCCTGCATGGGCCGCCTGTTCCGGGGAAAGCGACAGCGGCGTCATGCCCGGCTGCGTGTTGATTTCCAGCAGGTAAAGCACGCCCGGCTCGCCCTGCGTGTCATCATAGCGGAAATCGGCGCGGGTCAGCCCGCGGCAGCCAAGCGCCCGGTGCGCGGCCAGCGCCGCCGCCATGGCTTCGTCATACGCACGGCCGTGAATGGGCGCGGGGCAGAGGTGCAGCGTCCTGCCGTCTGTATATTTATTCGCGTAATCGTAAAACCCTTGCGCCGGCCGAAGCTCGGTAACGCCCAGCGGCCGCCCGTTCAGCACCGCCACGGTCAGCTCGCGGCCGGGGATATAGGCTTCGGCTAAGTAAGGATGATCCGCCGCTTCCGCCGCGATCAGCGCCAAGGGCCGGTTGTCCTCCCTGGTCACCATGTGCACGCCCACGCTGGAGCCTTCATTGGCGGGCTTGATCACATAGGGGCGGGGAAGGGGATCGCCCTTGCCGAATTCCTCGCGCCGCACCGGAATGCCGTGCGGGCAGCGCAGCCCCGCCGCCTCGAACATGCGCTTTGCCATCGGCTTATCCATCGCCAGCGCCGAGGCCAGCACGCCGGAATGGGTGTAGGGAATGTGAAGGATTTCGAGCAATCCCTGCATGCAGCCATCCTCGCCGAAGCGCCCGTGCAGGGCATTGAAGGCAATATCGGGCTTCAGCGCCGAAAGCTTCTCCGCCACATCGCGCCCCACGTCGATTTCATCGACGCGGTAGCCCCGCTCTCGCAAAGCTTTCGCGCAGGCCGCGCCGGAAACCAGCGATACCTCCCGCTCCGCCGACCAACCGCCTTTGAGCACTGCAATGTGTTTTGTCATGCGGCCTTGCCGATGCGCCTGATCTCCCATTCCAGCTCCACGCCGCACCGGGCTTTCACGCGGCGGCGCACCTCCTCGCCCACGGCTTCCAGCTCGGTCGCCGTGGCGTTGCCGGTATTGATCAGAAAGTTGCAATGTTTTTCCGACACTTTCGCACCGCCCATCGTCAGCCCTCGGCAACCGGCCTGGTCAATCAGCTCCCACGCTTTATGGCCGGGCGGGTTTCTAAACGTGCTGCCGCCGGTCTTGCTGCGGACCGGCTGCGACGCTTCGCGCTCCCGCCGAATCTCGTCCATGCGCGCCTGGATGGCGGCATGATCGCCCGGCGCGCCGCGCAGCGTGGCGGAAACCACGATGGCGCCCGCGGGCAAGGCGCAGGCGCGGTAGGAGAATCCCAGCCCGGCGTTGGTCAGCGTGCGCAGGCGGCCCCGGGCGTCCACGATTTCCGCCCCCACCAGCGCGCCTGCCATGTCCCCGCCATACGCCCCCGCGTTCATCGCCACCGCGCCGCCGATGGTGCCGGGGATGCCGCTTAGGAATTCCAGCCCGCCGATGCCGTGCTGGGCGGCGAACTGCGCCGCGTGCACGTCCAGGCAGCCGGCGGCGACGCGAATCGTCGATTCATCGATGGCGTCCATCGCGGTAAACCCGCGCCCCAGCCGCACCACCACGCCGTCCACCCCGCCGTCACGCACCAGCAGGTTGGAGCCGACGCCAATAACGGTGACGGGCATTCCGCGCGGTTTATCTCGCAAAAAGGCGGCGAGATCCTCCGCATCCGCCGGTTTGAATAAAAGCTCCGCCGCGCCGCCCGCCTGAAACCAGGTATTGCGCGCCAGCGCCGCGTTCCGGCGCAGGCGCGGCCCGAAGGCGGAGGGCGGAATATGGGATGCGGGAAGAGGTGCTGCGGGCATGGCGCCTAACCTGAACTCCGCATTCCGGATTCCGCATTCCCCAGCGCATCCAGCTGCCCCGGCAGCGCGTACGCCCATTTGCTGATGCTGCCCGCGCCCAGGCACACCACCATGTCGCCGTCCGCGCCGATTTCAACCAGCGTCTGCGGCAGTTCTTGCTCGCGCCCGAGCCGGATCACGTTCATATGGCCGGCGCGCCGCAGCCCTTCGGCCAATGCATCGGCATTGACTCCGGCGATGGGCTCTTCTCCGGCGGCATAGACCTCCGCCACCACCACCGCATCGGCATCGTTAAAGCAATGGCAGAACGCGTCGAACAGGTCGCGCAGCCGCGTGTAGCGATGCGGCTGCACCACGGCGATCACGCGTCCGCCGGTATGCGTCTGCGCCAGCCGCGCCGCTTTCAGCGTGGCGGCAATCTCCACCGGGTGATGGCCGTAATCGTCGATAATGGAAAGCCCGCGCGCCGTGCCGGTGAGGGTGAAGCGGCGTTTCACGCCTTGAAACCTGGCAAGTGCGCGCAAGATCACCTGGTCGGAAATCTCCAGCTCGCGCGCCACCGCGATGGACGCCAGCGCATTCTGCACGTTGTGCACGCCGTGCATGGAAAGCAGCACATCGCGCCAGACCTCGCCGCCCGCAAATGCCACGTCGAACCGCTGCCCGTCTTTTTCCTGGCGGATGTCAATGCCGCGCACCTCCGCCTGCGGTGAAAAGCCGTAGGTGACAGTGCGGCGGTCGGTGGTGCGCGCGATCAGCGACTGCACTTCGGGATGGTCGATGCAGCACACCGCAAAGCCGTAAAACGGCAGGTTGGCGAGGAAGGTGTGGAAGGCGGATTTCACGCCGTCGAAGCTGCCGTAATGGTCCAGATGCTCCGGATCGATATTGGTGACGATGGCGACGGTGGCGGGCAGGCGGGTGAACGTGCCGTCGGATTCGTCGGCCTCCACCACCATCCATTCGCCGCTGCCGAGATAGGCGTTGGTGCCGCGCGCGTTGATGATGCCGCCGTTGATGACGGTGGGGTTCAGGCCCGCCTCCTCGAACAGCGCGGCGGTGAGCGCCGTGGTAGTGGTTTTGCCGTGCGTGCCCGCCACCGCCACGCTCATTTTCAGGCGCATCAGTTCCGCCAGCATCTCGGCGCGCTTGACCACCGGAATGCGCAGGGCGCGGGCGCGCTTCAGTTCGGGGTTGTCCTCTTTCACTGCCGAGGAAGCCACCGCCACGGCGGCCTGCTCCACCTGGGTTTCCTGATGGCCAATCCACACCTGGATGCCGCGCTTGCGCAGGCGGTCGATATTGGGGCTTTCCGCCATGTCGCTGCCCTGCACCTGGTAGCCCAGATTGTGCAGCACCTCGGCGATGCCGCTCATGCCGATGCCGCCGATGCCGATGAAGTGCAGCGGCCCGATGGAAAGCGGCAAGGTATGCGAAAGCGGCAGGGTGCGGCGCGTCATGCGGCAAGTTCCAGCGTGATGTCCGCCAGCTTTTCCGCGGCGTTGACGGCGCCCATCATGTGGGCATAGACGGCGGCCCGGGAAAGCGTCGCCGGCAGGCCGAGAAACGCTTCCAGCCGCGCGCAGAGCGCCGCGGCGGTAAAGCCCTCCTGCGGCATCACCCAGCCGCCCCCGGCATCCTCGAAGGCGTTGGCGTTGAAATATTGATGGTTGTCGATGGCATGCGGATACGGCACGAGAATGGCGGGGCGGCCTGCCGCCGCCAGCTCTGCCACGGTGGAGGCGCCCGCCCGCGCGATGACCAGGTGCGCGGCGGCCAGGCGCGCCGGCATATCGTTAAAGAACGTGGCCAGATGTGCGCTGACGCCTAGCTGCGCGTAGGCCGCCCGCGTCACTTCCAGATCCGCCTCCCGGCATTGCTGGTCTATCCTCAATCGGGAGCGCAGCGGCGCGGGCAGGGCGGCCAGCGCCGCCGGGAGAATCTCGCTGAACACGCTGGCGCCCTGGCTGCCGCCGGTCACCAATATCTGCATGGTGCCCTGCTGCCCCAGCGAGGGATAGGGCACGTCATGCACCGCCCGCACCCCGGCGCGCACGGGATTGCCGGTGAAGACGAACTTGTCCGCGTCCTGCGGCGCCACCATCAGGGTGGTGGCAAACGAAGTGGCCACGCGCGACACGCGGGGCGCTAAAAAACGGTTAGTGCGGCCCAGCACGGCGTTCTGCTCATGAATCAGCGTAGGCAGGCGCGCAAAGGCGGCGGCGAGCATGGTCGGAAAAGAGGGGTAGCCGCCAAACCCCACCACCGCGCTGGGCCGCAGCTGCTTCAGCATGCGCCGCGCCTGCCACACGCCGAAGCCGATGCCGGCGGCACCCAGCCCCTTGCCGATGAGGCCGCCTTTGAGCGGGCTGGAATAAATCAGGCGGGTTTCCACCTGGGAAAGCGCGCCGGTTTCATATCCGGCAAAGCGCCGGTCGGTGGCAAGCACCACGCGGAAGCCGCGCCCCAGCAGGGTTTCAGCCAGCGCTTCGGCGGGAAAAATATGCCCGCCGGTGCCGCCGGCGGCCAGAACAATAGGAAAGGATGCATTCACCATGAACCCGCAATATTAACGCCGCCAACGCTCGCCGCAAGGAGTATTGGGCGGTTCATTGTCACAAAATCTTCACATGCCTTTACATGTACAGATTACTATAACCTCTCAACCAATTTTCATAAGGAGAGCGTAATGTCTGTATTCAGTATCGTAGGTGGTCAGCGGGTTGATCCGGAAGAGCAAGCGCAGAGAAATGAATTATGGCATATGAGCAATGAGCAGCGCGACGCGCTATACATCAGCACTATACAGGAAGCGCTATCCAGCCATCATCCGCACAAAGAACTGAAAACGCTGGATATTCTTCGTCCGATGATAAAGGAATTGCGCGGGGCGAATGCTGTCGTGGCGCTCGAAACCAAGGCGCTACCGGATGGCGAGCTTGAAAAGGCTTACATGGGCGTGGTGCAGGATATGCAACACCTCAGCAGCCAGTCAAACCCGCATTTACAAGTCCCGATGGGAAAGCTGAAATTGCTCGATACAATCATTGATGGCCGTAAGGGCGCGGATGCAGAACAATATAAAGCCGATCTGAATGCACGGGCCCTGGCGACCGCATCGGAAGCGGTAGGGGTGATTTCCGCCACTTCGCGGAATCGCGGAA
>JAFATP010000212.1 GCA_019243895.1 Alphaproteobacteria bacterium | reverse complement strand
CTGCGTGGTCACGTCCAGGGTGATGGTGTAAAAGCTGGAGTTGGGGTTGGCGCCAAGGTTGGCGGTGAAAATGCCGTTGTTATTGGTGCGGGTGTTCACCCCGGCGCCGACGGTGGTGTATTTGGGGGTGGCGGTGATGCCCGATTCGTTATCGGTGCCGCTGGAGGCGGCGGGAGTGGTGGGAGTCTGTATCTGGAAAGTGTTACCGCTCACGTTCATCACTTTGAAGAAGCCTCCCCCTAACTCATTAGCGGGAATGCCGTTGACCGGCCCCGGGGGCTGGGAGAGATAGACATAATCACCATCCTGCACGCCGGAAATCGGCCCGGTAGCGGTCAGCGTGACCAGATTGCTGCCGGCGGTGGTGGTGTAGGTTCCCGTAGAAGCGAGATTAACCACAGGGGCGGTTGAGCTATAGGAAGTAATGTCGGTGCCGGCGGCATCCTTCACCTGCACATTGGTGACGAACACATTGGCCGGTTTGCCGGTCGTGTTCTCCAGATTGAGATCGAAGGAGAATTGCGGCGGCGACGACGGCAGCTTGGGCGAATCGGACGCCAGCTGAATGTTATTGATATCGCCGAGCGAAACCCGGTTTTTGGGGGTAAAATAAGTATTGATGGCATTAATGATGCCCTGCACCGAGGGATTACCCGCGCCGGCGCCGGTATCGAGCGAGCTCAGATCCAGGTTAAGCGGCGGAACGCCGTTGGTGTCGCCATTGTAAGGGCTGATTGCAGGCTGTCCGTTAGGACCAAGCAGCGCGATCTGCACATCACCGCTCCAATTCGAAAAATCCGAGGCCGAGACGGAACGCTGGCCGGTATAGCTGGCGGCGCCGGGATAAGGGCTGCCGCTGTTCTGAATGGCGTTCACCTGATCGCGGACGGTGGAAGCGAGCATGTCCAGCTGGTCCAGCAGTTGCGGTATCTGCGTATCGCGCATGTCCATCAGGCCGCGTATTTCGCCGTTGGTCATGCTGGTGGTGATGGTGGAGCTTGCGCCGCCGGTGCTTAGTTGCGTGGGCTTGCCGATAGGCTGTCCGTTGGCATCCATCGCCTGCACCGTGATCGGCTGCAGCGGCAGGTTGGAAGTGAAATTATCCACCGAGGATTGCGGGGTGTAGCCGAGTTGCGAGATGCTGCCGTCCAGCAGCGGTTGCCCGCCGCTGGCGCTGATATGCACCTGCTGGGAGCTGTCGAAATAATAATTGATATCCAGATACTGGGTAAGCGTTTTTATCATGGAATCGCGCTGATCAAGCAGATCGGGAGAAACATTGCCGGTGCTGCTGGCAAAACCGATGGCATCATTGACCTGCTTTAAGTTCACCAGGGTGGAATTCACCGTGGTGACGTCCTGGCTGATTTGCTGATCCGCCTGATAACGCAGGTTTTGCAGCCCTGCCGCAAGCCCGCTTACGCCGGAGGCGAGGTTCTGCGCGCTGCTTACCATATTAAGCTGCATGGAGCCGTCGGTGGGCGATTGCGCCAGCTGCTGCACGGCGTTGAAGAAACCGGTCACGGCGGAGGCGATGCTGCTGTCGCTGGTGGTGCTGCTGCTGCCGTTGGGCTGGCCAAGCAATGCTTGAATCTGCTGTGCGTAGTTATTGAGAACGCTGGACTTGCTGAACACGGCGTTCTGCTGCTGCGAGGAACGTTGCAGGAACAGGTCCACTTGACGGGTGACATCCTCCACCTTTACCCCGTAACCGCCGCCATTGACCACGTTGTCCGCCAGCTGCACCGCCTGGCGGGAATAGCCGGGCGTATTGGCGTTTGAGATGTTCTGCGAGAGCGTCGCCAAGGCGGTCTGGTTCACGCTCAGGCCGGTCAGTGCGTTGTTCAGGGCAACATATAAGTTGGTCTGGACCATGTCCCTCTCCGCTTCCTTCCCTTAGGCGGTGTGATTGACGGTAATGGAGAGCGCATCCGCGCCCAGGGCGCCGATTTTACCGCGGCCGCCATACACGGCGCTGGTCGCATTTTCCTTCACCACCTGCGTGATGGCGTGCACGATTTTCTGGTTCACTTCGCGCGCCACCAGCAGCCGGCGGTGATTCTCCTCAAGGATATCCTCAAACACCTTCACCACGCCTTCGAGATCGCGGCGGTCATGCGAGGGAATGGTTTCGGCCAGATGCGGGTAAGTGGCCACCTGGCGGCGATGCGCTTCCAGCGCATTGACCAGGAACAGCTTTTCCTGCTGCAATTCCTTTACGCGGCCCAGATTCATGGCGGTCAGCGAATCCACTTCCTCAGCCAGCACCTGCGCCAGCCGCGCGGTTAACGTGACGATATCCGGCACATTCACCTTTTCGGGTATGGCGTGTCCGGCTGTTATATGTTCATGTGCGTGCATGCGAAATCTCCTGTAAATGCAACAATTCGTTTCTCACCGGTTCAGCAAGGCCGATACCACCGGCTCTTGCCATGATGCGGCCGTATTCATCCACCAGCCAGGTCCGATACACTTCCTGACTTTCCGGGTTGCCGCTCAAGCCCCCGAAATCCACCCCTTCGAACATGTGCTGCAGCATCTCACTTAAGAATACTGCCTCAAAGTCCTGCGCCACCTTATCCACTCTCCCCGTGGCGGTATCGGCCATCGGTATATTCTTGGCCAGCGGATCGGCGTTTGCCTGCATCGTGCTCAAAATGGCTGTGGTATCTATCTCCATGCAATTATCGTACCTCGATTTCGGCCTGGAGCGCTCCGGCGGCCTTAATTGTCTTTAAAATCGTAATTAAATCGCGCGGGCCGATGCCCAGCGCATTCAATCCGCGCACCAGATCCTTCAGGGTAGCGCCATGCTCAAGCACCGCCATGCGCCGCCCCGGCTCTTCGCTCACCGTCACCGCCGTGGCGGGGGTAACCACCGTCTGCGCGCCTTCCGCCGTCTCCGGGGCCGGCTGCGACACCTGGGGCGTTTCCTCCACCCGCACCGTCAGGTTTCCCTGGGCCACCGCCACGGTGCTGATGCGCACATTCTCACCCATGACAATGGTGCCGGAGGCTTCGTCAATCACAATGCGGGCGGGCTGATCCGGCTCGACGGTCAACTGCTCCACTTCCGCCAGCAGCTGCACCACATTGCCTTTATACACCGGCGGCACCGTCATCTGTATAGTGGTCGGGTCCAGCACGCTGGCCACGTTCGGGCCGATCTGCGCATCAATGGCAAGCGCCACGGCGCGGGCGGTGGCAATATCCGGATTGCGCAGGGAAAGTTTTAATTCATGCAAGTCATTCAAATGAAAGTCTATTTCCCGCTCAATAATCGCCCCGTTCGGGATTACGCCCTGGGTCGGCACGCCTTTGGTGATGGTGGTTGCCTGACCTTCGGCCTTAAAGCCGCTCAGGGTAAGAGGGCCCTGAGCCACGGCATAGACTTCGCCGTCCGCTCCATAAAGCGGCGTGGCGATCAGCATGCCCCCCTGCAGATTGCTGGCATCGCCCATGGCGCTCACGGTGACGTCGATATGGCCCCCGGAACGCGAAAATGCCGGCAGCATGGTGGTGACGGTGACGGCGGCGACGTTTTTAGTCTTGAGCTGCGTGCCACGGGTGTTTACCCCCTGGCGCTCTAAAAAGGCGATCAGGCTTTGCTCGGTGAACCCGGAATTATTAAGCTTGTCGCCGGTGCCGTTTAGCCCTACTACCAGGCCGTAGCCCATCAGGATATTCTCGCGTACGCCCTCGACATGCACGATATCCTTGATGCGTGCAGCACTGGCCGCCGGCATATATGCCAGAGCGACTAATCCGCCCGTCAGCAGGGCTTTGGCGATTTGCCGGGATATGCGCGGTATGCTCATACCCTATTAATAAGCGATTTGCGTGCCAGCCGCGCGAGGCGCTAAAAAAGCGCCATATTATCTTTTTTTATTAGCCTGTTAATTCAGACAGGCAAGCGGCTTGATTT
>JAFATP010000194.1 GCA_019243895.1 Alphaproteobacteria bacterium | reverse complement strand
CTTGTCGCGGTGCCGGTTCAGCAGATCCTCGCTGAAGATGGAGCATTCGAATACGCCGCTTAAGTCCGACAGCGTGAAGAAAGCGAACCGGCCTTTATCCGACACCTTGAATTTTCGCGCGGTGACAATGCCCGCCACCTTCACCGGCGTATACTTATCGCCGAGGATTTCCGGCAGCCGCGCGGAGGACATCACGCCCAGACGCGTGAACGCCTTGCGGTAGGCGTCCAGCGGGTGGGCGGAGAGATAAAAGCCGATGGCCTCGCACTCCATGTGCAGCCGCTCGAACAGCGGCCAATCCGGCACCGCCGGCAATTCAGGGACGTGGGCGGGATGCGCCTCGCCGCCAAACAGGTTGATCTGGCAGGTTTCGCGCTCGCGGTGCACGCTCTCGGCATAGGCAATCAGCATGTCGATCGCCGCCGTCAGCTGTGCGCGGTTGCCGTGCAACGCGTCGAACGATCCGGCCTTGATCAGATATTCCAGCGCGCGCTTATTGATGAGGTGGTTCGGCACGCGGCTGACGAAATCAAAAACAGAGCGGAACGGGCCCCCTTTCTCGCGCTCTTCCACCACCGCGCGCATGGCGGCCCCGCCGACGTTGCGGATGGCGGCCAGCGCATAGCGGATATGCGGGCCTTCCACCGCGAATGACGCTTCCGAGGCGTTGACATCCGGCGGCAGCAGATGGATGCGGAAACGGTCGGCCTCCTCGCGGAACACGCCGAGCTTGTCGGTATTGTGCATGTCGCATGTCATGGAGGCGGCAAGGAATTCCACCGGGTAATTCGCCTTGAGGTAGGCCGTTTGATAAGCCACCACCGCATACGCGGCGGCATGGGATTTATTGAATCCGTATTCGGCGAATTTGGCGATGAGGTCGAAAATGCCCGCCGCCTGCTGCCGCTCCACCCCCTTGGCTACCGCCTTGTCGACGAAGGTGCCGCGCTGCGCCTCCATCTCCGAGCGGATTTTTTTGCCCATCGCCCGCCGCAGCAAATCCGCCTCTCCCAGCGAATACCCCGCCAGCACCTGCGCAATCTGCATCACCTGCTCCTGGTAAATGATGACGCCGAAAGTTTCCTTCAGGATCGGCTCCAGCAGCGGGTGGAGGTATTCCGGCTTCTCATGGCCGTGCTTGCGCGCGATGTAGGTGGGGATGTTGTCCATCGGCCCCGGGCGATACAGCGAAACCAGCGCGATGATTTCCTCCAGCCGGTCAGGCTTCAGCTTTTTCACCGTGTCGCGCATCCCCGCGCCTTCCAGCTGGAACACCCCCACCGTGTCGCCGTTTGCCAGCATGCCATAGGTTTTGCCGTCGCCTTCCGGCAGGGTAAGCAGATCCAGCGCAATGCCGCGCCTGCGCAGCATTTCCACCGCCTTGGCCAGCACGGTGAGGGTTTTCAGGCCCAGGAAATCGAATTTCACCAGCCCGGCGGCCTCGGCGTATTTCATCGAATACTGCACCACCGGCATGTCGGATTTCGGATCGCGGTACATCGGCACCAGCTCCAGCAGCGGCCGGTCGCCGATCACCACCCCCGCCGCATGGGTGGAGGCGTGGCGGTTCAGCCCCTCCAGCTTCAGGCTGATATCCACCAGCCGCGCCACCGTTTCGTCGTCGCGGATGGCGTTTTGCAGCATCGGCTCCATCTCGATGGCTTCTTTCAGCATCACCGGGTGCGCCGGGTTCATCGGCACCAATTTGCATATGCGGTCCACGCGGTCATACGGAACCTGCAGCACGCGGCCCACGTCGCGCAGCACGGCGCGGGCCTGCAATTTGCCGAAGGTGATGATCTGCGCCACGCGGTCATAGCCGTATTTGCGCGTGACGTAGGCGATCACCTCGTCGCGCCGGTCCTGGCAGAAATCCACGTCGAAATCCGGCATGGAGACGCGCTCGGGATTCAAGAAGCGCTCGAACAGCAGGCCGTAGCGCAGCGGGTCGAGATCAGTGATGTCCAGCGCCCACGCCACCACGGAGCCGGCGCCGGAGCCGCGCCCGGGGCCGACGGGAATGCCGTTGGCCTTGCTCCAGCGGATGAAATCCGAAACGATCAGGAAATAGCCGGGGAATTGCATGCGGATGATGGTGTCGATCTCGAATTCCAGCCGCTCGCGGTACGGCGCCGCCGCCGCTTCGCGCCGCGCCTGGTCCATCTCAGGGGCGAACACCAGCTTCTCCAGCCGTTCGGCCAGCCCCGAGCGCGCATTATGGCGCAACATGGCATCGGCGTCGCTGTTGCCGGATTCGTCGATATAATTGGGAAGAATGGGCTTGCGCGAAGGCGCGGCGAATGCGCAGCGCTGCGCGATCACCAGCGTGTTGGCCAGCGCCTCCGGCACGTCGGCGAACAGCGCGCACATTTCCTGCGGCGTTTTCAGCCGGTGGTTGGGCGTCAGGCGGCGGCGGTTTTCCTCCACCACATACGTGCCCTCGGCGATGCACAAAAACGCGTCATGCGCCTCGAACATGCTTTCGTCGATGAAATAGGCGTCGTTGGTGGCGACCAGAGGCAGCCCGTGCTCCAGCGCCAGGGCGATGAACGCCGCTTCGCTGCGCTCCTCCTCCGCCAGGCTGTGGCGCATTAGCTCCACATAAAGGCGCCCGGGAAAGAGCCGCATCAACAGGGCCAGCGTCTCCGCCGCCTTGCCGTGCTGGCCGGAAAGCACATGCCGCCCCAGCGTGCCGTATATGCCGCCGGTGAGCGCGATCAGCCCTTCGCTGTGGCCTTCGAGATCCGCCCAGGCAAGCAGCGGCCCTTGCGGCCCCGCCGGGGAGAGATAAGCCTGGCTGGCCAGGAACAGCAGGTTGCGCCAGCCGGTTTCATCCTTGGCGTAAAGCAGCAGCTGGTCGGGCTTTTGCGGATGGGCATGATGCGCCTGCGCTTCTTCCTGCTTCAAGAACAGCGCCATCGCCATAATGGGCTGGACGCCCGCCTCCACCGCTCCTTGCGAGAATTCCAGCGAGCCGAACAGATTGCCGTGATCGGCAATCGCCACCGCGGGCATCCGGTGCCTGACGCACCATTTGACCAGCTCCTTCACGCCGATGGCCCCTTCCAGCAGGGAATACGCCGAATGCACGCGCAGATGGATGAAACCGGGCGTATTCACTCCAGGCGCCCTTCCCTGAGTGTCAGAATGCGATCCATGCGCCGCGCCAGCTCCATGTTATGCGTGGCGATCAGCGCCGCCAGACGGTGCCTGCGCGCCTGCTCCAGCAAATGAGCGAAAACCTCGCCCGCGATATGCGGGTCGAGATTGCCGGTCGGCTCGTCGGCCAGCAGAAGCTTCGGCGCATTGGCAAGCGCCCGGGCGATGGCCACGCGCTGCTGCTCTCCGCCGGAGAGCTTGCCGGGCCGATGCGCGGCGCGGGCGGAAAGCCCCATCTCCGCCAGCAGCCCGCGCGCTTTTTCCGCGGCGGCGCCGCGGCTGACGCCCGCGATCATCTGCGGCAGAACGATATTTTCCAGCGCCGAGAATTCCGGCAGCAGGTGATGAAACTGATAGACGAAGCCGATCTGGCTGCGCCTGGCCTGCGTGCGGCGCGCGTCTCCCGCCGCCGTTAAATTCTCTCCGGCGATCGCCATGCTGCCCGCGCTGGGCACGTCCAGCAGCCCGGCGATCTGCAGCAGCGTGGTCTTTCCCGAGCCCGACGGCCCCACCAGCGCCACCACCTCGCCCGCGCGCACGGAAAGATTCCCTCC
>JAFATP010000119.1 GCA_019243895.1 Alphaproteobacteria bacterium | reverse complement strand
GACCGGCTTCGCAAAATCGTACGTCGCGCCGCCGTCCCACAGCCGCCGCGACACGCCAGCGAGGCCCACGATGAACATCGGCATGAAGATGACGTTCATGCAGACGAACGAGCCCCCGAAGTGGATCATGCCGAGCAGTTCGTTCATCCGGCGCCCGGTGGCTTTCGGGTACCAGTAGTACACCCCGGCAAAGAGCGCGAAGATCGTTCCCGGGGCGACGACGTAGTGGAAGTGGGCGATCACGTAATACGTGTCGTGAATGGGAATGTCGAGCGCGGCGTTGGCCAGCACCACGCCGGTGACGCCGCCCATCACGAACAGCACAATGAAGCCGACGGCAAACAGCATCGGCGTCGGGAAGCTCAGCGAACCGCCCCACATGGTGCCCAGCCACGAGAAAATCTTCACTCCCGTCGGCACCGCGATCACCATGGTGGCGAGCATGTAATAAGACATGGTGTCGGCGGAAAGCCCCACCGTGAACATGTGATGCGCCCACACCACGAAGCCGAGGAAACCGATGGCGCACATCGCATACACCATGCCGAGATAGCCGAAGATGGGCTTGCGTGAAAAGGTGGACACCACTTCGCTGATGATGCCGAAGGCGGGCACGATCAGAATATACACTTCGGGATGCCCGAAGAACCAGAAGAGATGCTGGAACAGCAAGGGGTCGCCGCCGCCCGCGGGGTCGAAGAAATGCGTGCCGAAATTGCGGTCGGTAAGCACCATGGTGATGGCGCCGCCCAGCACCGGCACCGCCAGCAGCAGCAGGAACGCCGTCACCAGGATCGCCCACGCGAACAGCGGCATGCGGTGCAGCGTCATGCCCGGCGCGCGCATATTAAAGATGGTGACGATGAAATTGATGGCGCCAAGCACGGAGGAAATGCCCGCCAGGTGCAGCGCGAAAATCGCCATGTCCACGCTGGGGCCGGGATGCGACGTGGCGGCCGAAAGCGGCGGATAAAGCGTCCAGCCCGTCCCGGCGCCCTCGCCAACGAAGGCGGAAGCCAGCAGCAGGGTGAGCGAGGGAATCAGCAGCCAGAAACTGATATTATTCATGCGCGGGAACGCCATGTCCGGCGCGCCGATCATCAGCGGGACGAACCAGTTGCCGAACCCGCCGATCAGCGCCGGCATCACCAGGAAGAACACCATCAGCAGCGCGTGCGCGGTGACGATGACGTTATAGAGCTGATAGGGGTTGTCGCTCCACAGATGCGCAAAAAAACTGTTATTGGGATGCTGCAGCTGGATGCGGATCAACACCGAAAAAAGCGTGCCGATCAGCCCGGCGGTTGCGGCAAAAATCAGATACATCGTGCCGATGTCTTTATGATTGGTGGAATAAAGCCACCGCCGCCAGCCGTGAGGCGCGTGATCGTGGTGATGGTCTAAAGCTGCGGTGGTTGCACCGTATGCCATTTCCTTACTCCTTGCTGCTCTTTTGCGCCGGCTGCGATTTATCCAGCGGCGACGGTTTGGCCGGCTCCGCTTCAGGCGGCGCTTGCGGCGCAATATTGGAAGGCTTCGGCTCCTTGGGCGACCCCGGCTGCACCGGTGCTTGCGGCACCGGCACGGTTTCCGCCTGAGGCGGCGTGGCCTGGCCTTGCGGCGCAGGCGACGGCGGCACCGGCTGCACCACGTTGGCCGCGCCCCCGGCGGGAATGCCCGCCTCTTTCTGCTTGGCCTTCACCCAGGTGTCGAACTGCTCCCTGCTCACCACTTCCACTGCCACCGGCATGAAGCCGTGGCCGACGCCGCAAAGCTGCGAGCACTGGCCATAATACACGCCTGGTTTTTCCGCCTTGAACCAGGTTTCATTCAGCCGCCCGGGCACCGCGTCGCGCTTGACGCCGAAGGCGGGCACCGACCAGGAATGGATCACGTCCGCCGCCGTCATCTGCACCCGCACCACCGTATCCACCGGCACGACGGCGCGATTGTCCACATCCAGCAGGCGGTGTTGGCCGGGCTTGAGATCCTCGTCCTTGACGATATAGCTGTCAAAGCCGAATCCGCCCTGATCGGGATATTCGTAAGACCAATACCATTGATGGCCCACCACTTTCAGCGTCATCTGATAATCGGGATTGTGCTGCATGAAATAATGGGTGCGCAGCGAGGGAATGGCGATGACCACCAGGATGATGATGGGAATCACCGTCCACACCACTTCCAGGGTAGTGTTATGCGCGACGCGGCTGGGCGTGGGATGGTTGCGGCGATGGAAGCGCACCATGATATAGGCGGTCAGCGCCAGCACAAAAATGGTAATGACGGTGATGATGTACAGTAATAAGTGGTTATGCAGAGCGTAAAGCTTGTGCATGGAGGGCGTTGCCGGGTCCTGGAAACCCAGTTGCCAGGGCTTGGCGATTCCTACCGCTTCCTGAGCGCCCGCAGGTAAAGCGAGCAACCACGAAAGAAGAATAGACACGCAGGAGATTTTTTTCATGAGGAGCGCTTTTTAGTGGACGGACGCGATGCGTCCTATCTAATACGCAACAGCATCCAACGCAAATAAAAATATGCCATGACGGATCCCCTCCTCGCCCATGAGATCTTTTTCGGAACCGCCCGCCCGGACGCCGCGCGCGTGCAGCGCGTGGTGAGCGATGCGCTTCAGGGAATGGACGACGGCGAGCTTTTTCTGGAATATACCCAGTCCGAAAGCCTGGTGTTTGATGACGGGCGCCTGAAAAACGCCAGCTTCAATACCGCGCAGGGCTTCGGCTTGCGTGCGGTGAAAGGCGAAACCTCGGCATACGCGCACGCCTCGGAATGGTCGGAGAACGCCTTGAAGCGCGCCGCCGCCACCATGCGGATGGCGGATTTCGGCCAAGCCGCCGTACAGGACGTGCATCCTGCCCGCTTCGGCACCAACGCGGCGCTCTATACCGACGTCAACCCGCTGCGCGAGGTGCCTTTCGAACAGAAGATCGCCCTGCTGCAGGAAATCGATGCGTATTTGCGCGCCCGGGATGCACGGGTGCGGCAGGTGACGGTATCGCTGTCCGGCGTGTGGCAGGCGGTGCAGATCCTGCGCGCCGATGGCGACGCAGCATCCGACATTCGCCCGCTGGTGCGCATGAATGTGAGTGTCGTCGCCGAATCGGGCGGGCGCATGGAGAGCGGAAGCTCCGGCGCGGGTGGCCGCGTGGCTTACGCCAATTATATTGCGGAATCGGGCTGGCAGCAACTGGCCGAGGAGGCGCTGCGGCAGGCGCTGGTCAATCTCGATTCCATTCCCGCACCGGCCGGAGAACTCCCGGTGGTGCTGGGGCCCGGTTGGTGCGGGGTATTGCTGCATGAGGCGGTCGGCCACGGGCTCGAAGGGGATTTTAACCGCAAGGGAACCTCCGCCTTTGCCGGGCTGATGGGCAAGCGGGTGGCGGCCGAGGGGGTGACGGTGGTGGATGACGGCACGCTTGCCGACCGCCGCGGCTCTCTCTCCATCGACGACGAAGGCACGCCCACCGGCCGCACCGTGCTGATCGAAGACGGCATTCTCACCGGTTATCTGCAAGACCGGCTGAACGCCCGCCTGATGGGAATGAAGGCCACCGGCAACGGCCGCCGGGAAAGCTTCGCCTACGCGCCAATGCCGCGCATGACCAACACCTTCATGCTGAGTGGCGACGCCGCGCCCGCGGACATCATCGCATCCGTCAAGCGCGGCATCTATGCGCCTTATTTCGGCGGCGGCCAGGTGGACATCACCTCCGGCAAGTTCGTTTTCTCCGCTTCGGAAGCCTATCTCATCGAAGACGGAAAAATCACTTCCCCCGTCAAGGGAGCGACACTGATCGGCAACGGCCCGGAGGCATTGAAAAAGATACGCGCCATCGGCAACGACATGCAATTGGACCACGGCATCGGCACCTGCGGCAAATCCGGGCAGAGCGTGCCGGTGGGGGTAGGTCAGCCAACCTTGCTGATTGAAGGGTTGGTGGTGGGCGGCACCGCAGTGGCATAAACCGCTTCCGGAGAATATAGAATACGTTGCATCTGTAATTAGGGCTCTTTATGCTGCGGACGCATTAGGGGGCAGGGCGATGATCCGGGGCAGCCGCGCATTCACGCTGATCGAACTGGCGATCGTGCTGGTGATCATCTCGCTGGTGACGGCGGGCGGCGTGAACTTCCTGGTGTCGATGCTGGAGCGCCAGCACATCGACGAGAGCAATGCCAGGCTGGATTACATCCAGCAGATGCTGCAGAACTATCTTAATTCGCATGATGCGCTGCCCTGCCCCTCGGATCCCAAGCTTCCCTCTACCGACCCCAATTTCGGGGTGGCCAACTGCGCGGCTGCGGGATTGGCGAAGGACGGCGCCAACACGGCGGAAGGGATGCTGCCGTACAAAACCATGAAGATCGATCCCGAGTTTGCTGAAAGCCCGTGGAAGAACGGGTATCTGTTTTACGCGGTGGACAAGCGCATGACGGTGCTTGGGGTGAAGGAACTCTACGCTTCCGGCAGCACCATCCCCGGCAGCATCACGGTGAATGACGACAAGGGCAATCCCCGCACCACGCAGGCGCTCTATGCGCTGGTAAAC
>JAFATP010000192.1 GCA_019243895.1 Alphaproteobacteria bacterium | reverse complement strand
GATCTCGCCGGTGGTGAGCGTCACCCGGTAGACGACGCTCGGCGCGGTGGTGATGAGATCGAGGTCGAACTCGCGCTCCAGCCGCTCCTGCACGATTTCGAGGTGCAAGAGTCCCAGGAAGCCGCAGCGGAAGCCGAAGCCGAGCGCCGAGGAACTCTCGGTTTCATATTCGAAGCTGGCGTCGTTCAGGTGCAGCTTGTCCAGGCTGTCTTTGAGATGGCCGAATTCCGAGGAATCGGTGGGGTAGAGCCCGCAGAACACCACCGGCTGCACCGGCTTGAAACCCGGAAGCGGCGCATCCGCCGGGCGGCGCTCCTCGGTGATGGTGTCGCCCACGCGGCAATCCGCCACCTGCTTGATGCCGGTGACGATATACCCCACCTCGCCGGGATAGATACCCTCCACCGGTATCTTCTTCGGCGTAAATGCGCCGGTTTGCGTCACCTCATACGCCGCGCCGGTGGACATCATGCGAATCTTCATTCCCTTTGTCAGCGCGCCGTCCACCACGCGCACCAGGATCACCACGCCCAGGTATGGGTCATACCAGCTATCCACCAGCAGCGCTTTCAGCGGCGCGTCGCGTTCGCCTTGCGGCGGCGGCAGGCGCGCCACCAGCGCCTCCAGCACCTCGTCGATGCCGATGCCGGTCTTGGCGGAGATCAGCAGGGCGTCGGAAGCGTCGATGCCGATGACGTCCTCGATCTGCTGTTTGACGCGCGGCACGTCGGCGGCGGGAAGGTCGATCTTGTTCAGCACGGGAATCAGTTCATGTCCTGCCTCCAGCGCTTTATAGACATTGGCCAGCGTCTGCGCCTCCACGCCCTGGCTGGCGTCCACCACCAGAAGCGAGCCCTCGCAGGCGGCCAGGCAGCGGCTGACTTCGTAAGCGAAATCGACATGGCCGGGGGTGTCCATCAGATTCAGCAGGTACCGCTCGCCGTTTCTGGCGCGATACGACAGGCGCACCGTCTACGCCTTGATGGTGATGCCGCGTTCGCGCTCAATGTCCATTGAGTCTAGCACCTGCGCCGTCATCTCGCGGGCTTCCAGCGCGCCGCAATACTCAATCAGCCGGTCCGCCAGCGTGGACTTGCCGTGGTCGATATGCGCGATGATGGAAAAGTTGCGGATGTGGGAGAGGTCAGTCATGCGGGAAGCTGTATAACGTACTTAGGACGGCTTGTCATTCCCGCTTTCGCCGCAATCACAGGAGAAAAGCGCCTAATTCCTGTCAAAACGGGCGATGATTTCCAGGTGGGCGCTCCAGGTGAACTGGTCCAGCCCCAGCGCCGATTGCAGCCGGAATCCGGCCTGGCGCAGAAGGGTTGCGTCACGCACGAAGGTGGCGGGATTGCAGGACACCATGGCAACGCGCTTCACCCGGGAGCGCGCGATTTCGCCGCATTGCGCGCGGGCGCCGGCGCGGGGCGGATTGATCACCGCGGCGTCGAATGCATTCAATTCCGCCGGGAGCAAGGGATTGCAGAATAAATCGCGGCGGGTGGCGCGGAACGTTTCCCCTTTTGCCGCCTGGCGCAGCGCGGCGGTCATCGCCGCATCGCCCTCGAAGGCATGCACGCGGGCCTGCGCCAGCAAGGGGAGGCTGTAAGTGCCGATGCCGGCGAAAAGATCGGCCACGCGCGTGCAGCCCGCCAATTCCCGCAGGACAAAATCGGTGATGCGCTGCTGGCCTTCGGCGGTCGGCTGCAAAAATGCGCCCGGCGGCAGTTTCACGTCAAATGCCCCGAGATGCATCGTCACCGGCACGGTTTCCGCGATGATGTGGAGTTGGTCCTGCCATGCCACGCTGACGCGTGCGGCGCTCGGCAGCGCGGCGATAGGCGCAAAAAGCGCGGGCTTCGCGGCGGCGGGGAGGCGGAACAGCAGGTCGATGCCGTGGGCCGTATCCGTTAATTGCAGGCCGGCGGACGCGGGAAGGGAAATGCCGCGCAGCGTTTCATGCAGGCCGGGCAGGAATGCCTGCAAGGCGGGAGTAAGCAACAGGCAGGCGTTGACCGGCACCGGACGGTGACTGTTCGATTGCAGCAGGCTCAGCTGCGTGCCGCCTTCCCCGCGCGGAAGCAGCGTGAAGGTGACGCGGCGGCGGGTGGCGGCGGACAGGAATACCATCTCCGCCGGGGCAGCGGTAAAGCCCGCCTTGCGCAAGGCTTCGCTAAGGGAGGTGCGCTTGAACTCGCGGTAAGCCGTTTCGGATAGATGCTGCAGGCTGCACCCGCCGCAATGATCGGCGTGCGGCGCATAATGCGGGCAGGGGGCGGCGGCGCGGCCAGGCCCGGGCGCAAGAACGGTTTCGATTTCGGCCAGGAGCGCGCCTTGGCGCCGCGCGGTGACGCGCACGCGCAAGAAGTCGCCCGCGGCGGATTTCGGAACCACCACGGTCACGCCGCCATGCGTGGCCATGCCGTCGCCCAGCCCGCCGAGGCGCTCAATGGAAAGCGTGAGGAGTTCAGGCAATGATGTCGGGATAAATTTCGCGTTCCAGCTGGCCCATCAGGTCGCGCAGCGTCAGCTTTTCGCGCTTCAGGCGCATCACCAGCAGTTGATTCAGCGGGGATCGCTCCAGCGTTTTAATCTGCTCATCCAGAATGCGGTGCCGTTCGCGCATCTCCTCCAGGCGCTTAAGCAGTTTCAACTCCTCATCCATCGATGGTATGCCCTTCAAAGATTAACAGAATTTTTATTATAGCAAAATCCTTGCGTCCCGTGCACAGGAAAAATAGCAGATGCAGAGGGAAAAATCACGCGGATTTCAACCCTTCCCAACGCTTAAGATGCGGAGAAGCAATGCCGAAAAGGTCCAGCGCCCGGGCCACCGTATGGTTAATAATATCGTCAACGCTTTGGGGATGCGTGTAAAATGCGGGAACCGGCGGGGCCATAATGCCGCCCATCTCCGTCACCGCCAGCAGGTTTTGCAGATGCGCCCGGTTCAGCGGGGTTTCGCGCGGCAGCAACACCAGGCGGCGACGCTCCTTCAGCGTCACGTCGGCGGCGCGGGAAAGCAGGGTGGTGGAAAGCGCAAGCGCGATTTCGGCCAGCGTGCGCATGGAGCAGGGGGCGATGATCATGCCGTCGCAGGCGAATGAGCCGCTGCTGATGGGGGCGGAAAGATCGCCCGCCGCGTGCACCACGCTGGCCAGCGCCTGCACGGCGGGCAGCGCATAAGAGGTTTCATGCGCGATGGTGACTTGCGCGGTGCGGCTGATCACCAGATGCGTCTCCACGTTCGCCGCGCGCAGCGCCTCC
>JAFATP010000113.1 GCA_019243895.1 Alphaproteobacteria bacterium | reverse complement strand
TCAGCACGTCGCGCACCACGCCGCGCATGGCCTCGTCAATCAGCTCGGCATAATGGATCAGATCCTGCACGTAAACCCTATAAAATCCGATGCGTTTTCTTTATTAAAGATATACCACTCCCCGCCGGGGCTGCCAATATAAATTGGCAATAAGTGAAAAGGAAAAAAGCCATGTGTTGCCCGGGAAACACGACAGCGGTAGCGAAAGGGAATGGTGAGTGAGGCCGGCTTCTGTTGCCCGGTGCCGGCCTCGAATAACCGCGTTACGTGCTAGGATTGCAGGCTACCCTTAGGCAGCGACTGCAACCTCTACGACATGGTTGTCGTTAGCAGCAACAAGGGCCACGTTGTCGTTGGCACTTAAAGTTGCGACCCGGTATCGCCGGAATCATCACGGGCAAAAACAACTCCTTTATTGCGTCTGTCGAGCCTGATTCGCCCCCGCCGAAATTCGCTATTGAGCGAAGCGAAATTGAGAATTCGAGTGTCCGCCAAGCCCTTAAGGGCGAAGGGGGGCCGTCCACTGGCCCGGCTTCGCTCAAGCTACGCCGCGGCTAGGTTCTCGTAACGCTCGCTTCGCTCGCTGACTGCGAACTTAGGTGGAGGCGCCGGGTTCTGCCCCCGGGTCCAGTCCGCCTATTCCAAGTTGCGTTTATCGCCATAGTCGCTTGCGCGACAAGATAGAGTATAGTTAATTTCGAGCCAAAGGGAAAGGGGTATTCGGCGATGACGCTGACCAACGAGCACCAGGCGGAAATGGCGGCACAGGCGCAGGTTCATTCCGCGACGCGACGCGACACGGTGGAAGCGCTCGAGGCGATGCTTTATCAACCGATTATGGTTCTGGATCACGGATTTATTCGGGTCATAGATTACATGGGCTCGGACAGCGCCGTGGTGCAGGCGGCACGCGTCTCTTACGGCCGCGGCACGCGAAAAGTCAATGAGGACGCCGGTTTGATCAATTACCTGATGCGACACCGCCACACCACGCCGTTCGAAATGTGCGAGATCAAGTTTCACGTCAAGCTGCCCATTTTCGTGGCACGGCAGTGGATTCGCCACCGCACGGCGAATGTCAATGAATATTCAGGGCGTTACTCGGTGATGGAGCATGAATTTTACCTGCCGGAGCCGGCGCAGCTGGCGGTGCAATCCGCCTCGAACCGCCAGGGGCGGGGGCAGACGCTGGAAGCGGACCGGGCGGCGCGGGTGCTTGGGCTGCTCAAAAGCGATGCCGAGCGCGCTTATGCGCATTACCAGGAAATGCTGGGGGAGGAGGGCGACGAGCAAGGCTTGGCGCGCGAGCTGGCGCGCATGAACCTGACGCTCAATTATTACACCCAATGGTATTGGAAAACCGATCTGCACAATCTGATGCATTTTCTCTCGCTGCGCGCGGATGCCCACGCGCAATACGAAATCCGCGTCTATGCGGAGGCGATGCTGAACGTGCTGAGAGCCTGGGCGCCGCTGACGCATCAGGCCTTCATGGATTACCGCATGGGGGCCGCGCAGCTTTCAGCCAAGGCGCTGGCGGTGGTTCGCGCCATGATCGCGGGTGAGGCCGTGTCCCAGGAGGCAAGCGGGCTTTCCAAGCGCGAATGGTCGGAGCTGATGGCGGTGCTGCAGCCTGCGGAAGCGTAAGCGGCACCATGCTGAAAACCCGGATTATTCCCTGCCTGGACGTCAAAGACGGCCGCGTGGTGAAGGGCGTCAATTTCGTGGACCTGATCGACGCCGGCGACCCGGTGGAGCAGGCCCGGCTCTATGACGCGCAAGGGGCTGACGAGCTTTGTTTTCTGGATATCACGGCATCATCGGATAACCGCGGCATCCTCTACGATGTAATCCGCCGCGTGGCGGAGGCGTGCTTCATGCCGCTCACGGTGGGCGGAGGCGTGCGGACGCTGGAGGATATCCGCCAGTTGCTGCTGGCGGGGGCGGACAAGGTGTCCATCAACACCGAAGCGGTGCGGCGGCCGGAGTTCGTGCGCGAGGCGGCGGAGAAATTCGGCGCGCAATGCATCGTGGTGGCGATCGACGCCAAGGCGGTGGGCGAAGGCGCGTTCCAAATCTTCACGCATGGCGGACGCACCCCGACCGGCATCGATGCGGTGGCATGGGCCCGCCGCATGGCCGAAAACGGCGCAGGCGAGATTCTGCTGACCTCGATGGACCGCGACGGCACTAAGCAGGGGGTGGACGTGGCGCTTACCCGCGCCGTGGCGGATGCGGTGAGCATTCCGGTGATTGCCTCGGGCGGCGTCGGCCAACTCTCGCATTTCGTGGATGCCGTGCGCGAGGGTCATGCTTCGGCGGTGCTTGCCGCCTCCATTTTTCATTTCGGAACCTATAGCATCGCGCAGGCGAAAGAAGCGTTGCGCCGCGCGCATGTTCCGGTAAGACTGGAAACTTCCGCATCCTAGCGAAAAGGCAATCGGTGACAGTAGACCCCGGATATCTTGCCCATCTGTATGACGTGGTCATGGAGCGCCGCAACGCCGCGCCGGACCAGTCTTATGTGGCGGCGCTGTTTGCCAAGGGCAAAAGCCGCATCGCGCAGAAAGTGGGCGAGGAGGCGGTAGAAACAGCCATTGCCGCCGTCAGCGAAAGCCGGGAGGCGCTGATTAGCGAAAGCGCCGACCTGCTTTTCCATATGCTTATTTTATGGGCCGATGCTGGTATTCGCCCCGAAGACGTGCTACAGGCGTTGCAGCAACGCGAAGGCACATCCGGCCTTGCCGAAAAACGCAACCGTTCATCCGATTCGTAAGGAGTAACGTATGCAAAACGCCGCCAGAATCCCGCTCCAGCCCGTTAGCGACGAAGCGCTGGATGTCATCCTGCGCAATGCCCGCACCCATTCGCACTGGCTGCCGCAGCCGGTGGACGACGCGCTGCTGAAGGAGGTCTATGACCTGGCCAAGATGGGCCCCACTTCCGCCAATACGTGCCCGATGCGCATCGTGTTCGTGAAATCAAAAGAGGCGAAGGAGAAACTGAAGCCGTGCTTGGACGAAGGCAATGTAAATAAAACCATGCAGGCGCCGGTGACCGCCATTATCGCCATGGATATCCATTTTTACGACAAGCTTCCCACCCTCTATCCGCAGGCGGATGCCAAATCCTGGTTCAAGGATTTGCCAGAAAGCGCGCTGGAATATACGGCACTGCGCAACAGCTCGTTGCAGGGGGCGTATTTCATACTGGCGGCGCGGGCGAAAGGACTGGATTGCGGGCCGATGTCCGGCTTCAATAATCAAAAATTGGATGAGGCGTTTTTCAAGGGCACGACCGTCAAATC
>JAFATP010000083.1 GCA_019243895.1 Alphaproteobacteria bacterium | reverse complement strand
CGCCATTTAGTTTGCTCTCGGCAGCACAATCTCCGGTCGGCAGGGAATCATCCCTTCCTCCTGCCCTTCTTCTTCGGATGCTTTTTATTTAACCCCTCGGGCAATTCCGCCGGCGCCTGCATGACGTCTTCCGGTTTTGGCTCCACGCTCACCCCGTGAGTCTCAAGGAGGGAAACCAGGCGGTCCAGCGCTCCTTTCGCCGTTTTATCCACCGTTGCCACGTGGAGCCCGTTTTCCTCGTTCTCAAATTCAAGCTCGGTGATTATTTCTTCGCTCCACTCGCCTTCCCTTTTTACCCGCTTCATGTAATCTTTGCGCTCGATGCCGAGCAAGTCATGCATCCATTGGCAGAACGATTCGATCGAGGCGCTATTGACGATAATGAAGGGCAGCTTGTGCCCCTCTTCCAGCGCTGCCTTAATGAATTCATCGCCGTCTCGCATGGCGGAATCTTTTTTTGCGGGAGGCTCCCCTTCCCATTCGGTCATTTCCTGATCCAGGACAATCGCTTTTATTTCCCCTTTTTTTAACCGCATTACCTCTAATGCCTTGCCGCCGTGCTCGGCGCCGATCACGCGATATCCTTCCGCCTCAAGCCGTCTGCATATTACCTGCCTGACGGCGTGCTGGTCTTCCACGACCATTATCAGGGGAGGTTCTTTTTTCATCGTGGTCCGGCGTGGCCTGATTGTGACGGAGCGGAAGGGGCGCGCGTTACATCCGCAGTCACCACAGAAGCCGGGGGAAGGCTGCGGTATAAAAGCGCCTGCTGTTCGGGTAAAAGCTGGTCGGGATAGAGTCCCTCATCGCGAATGGCGGCAACCAGCGGATGATCGCGGCCCAAGCTCTCCTCAAGATGCAGAAGCTCCGATGCATCCACCACACCCAGAAACTTTCCGAAAAAGGGACTTGCAGGGTCGAGCTGCGGAAACTCCTTCACCTGTTTCCACGTATTCCTGTCGGTTTTCTCTCCCCAGTAATACGGAGGATCAGGCTGGTTGCGGTAGCGCGCGGCATGATAACGCACGCTGCTCTGCTCATTTTCATCGTCGGGATCCGGTTTGCGCACGGTATCGGGATCCACGAATATGGGCGTGCCGTCCGAAAGCCGGTGCACATTTTCCACTTTCGGATCCCATACGTAAAAGCCCAGATGGGCAAGAAACATCCTCAAGTCGTCGAGATCCTTTGCCTCCTCTTCCGGCGGAGCCTTCTGGCGCACTTCATTGAGAATCTCTATTTTCCAGCCCTTGCCGGGAGAACAGCCATCAATACGGTAGCGCTGAATGGCGCCTAGCACACGCGGACAGTCCGGCCGGTCAGCCTCCTCCCCATAAGGAAGATCATAGCCGGTCGGCGTAATGCGCACGAGCTGATCGCGTGTCGTATATCCGAGAAATGCATTCAGGCCCCATGCGTAAGGCCGCATTCTGCGGATGCCCTTGGCACTCAGGAAATCCTCCAAGACGGCGACATCCCCGTCGCGCCGGCGTAATGATAACAGCGCCTGGTTCTCGCGGTGAGCGTGGCCTTTCTCGTGATAAGGCAGAGCGGCAAAGGCGCCGAGCGGCAGAAAATACTTGTCGTCCCGCGCCTGTTCCAGGGTAAGGCTCAATTGCGCTCCGTCCCCGCCTCGATCCGTCTCAGCGCATGCTCCAGCTGCGGCGCCAGCGCCTCATGCCGCTCCACGCTCATGCTTAAGTCGCGCAGCAGGCCGTCGCTCAGCGCATAGATCCAGCCGTGCACGGCCAGCTCCTGGCCGCGCTCCCACGCGTCGCGGATAACGGTGGTCTGCGCCACGTTGACCACCTGCGAGATGACGTTCAGCTCGCACAGCAAATCCCAGCGGCGGGCCTCTTCCGCCTGCTCAAACAGCGCCGCATAGGCGTGCTTGGTGTCCTGGATGTGCCGCAGCCAGTTATCCGCCAGCCCCATCTTGCCGTTATGCAGCGCCGCGTGCACGCCGCCGCAGCCGTAATGCCCGCAGACGATGATGTGCTTCACCGCCAGCACGTCCACCGCGAACTGGATGACGGAAAGGCAGTTCAGGTCGCTGTGCACCACCACGTTGGCCAGGTTTCGGTGCACGAAAATCTGCCCCGGCAGCACGCCGATGATCTGGTTGGCGGGCACGCGGCTGTCGGAGCAGCCGATCCATAAGTATTCCGGGTTTTGCAGCGCGGCGAGCCGCGTGAAGAATGACGGGTCGTCCGCCTGAATGCCCTTGGCCCAGGCGCGGTTGTTGTCGAAAAGGCTTTTCAGCTTCATACCGGCAGCCTAGCCGCAAGCCCGGCACGCGACAAGCAAATCATGCGGCGGCAGCGCGCCCCGCTTCCGCTTAGAAGTGGAACTTCACCCCCGCTTCAATATTATTGGCATGAACGCTGGAGTTGCCGCTGGTGGCGAAATAACGGTAGCCCAGTGACCAGTCGACATTCGGCATGGAGGCAGAAGTGAAGTTAAGTCCCGCCATGCCTTGATAGGCAAACGAATTGGAATGGCCGCTCTTATCCACCGTGGCATCTCCGAGCCCGGCGCCGAGATAGGGGGTGATCTGCAGATTTTTCGCCATGCCCATGTTCCAGCCGCCGATGTCGTAATAAAGATTGCCCATATAGCTGTAATAATGGGCGTCCTTATATCCCGAATCGCCGCCGAAGGTGTGGTAACCGATTTCGCCCTCTAAGCGCCAGTCGCCCATGTTGGTCGGCGCGAACCGGTAGCCGAGATCGACATTGCCGCCGCCGCCGGTGTGATAATGCCCGTTCAGCCACGACACGTCGCCGCTGATGCCGGCATACCAGTCATTCGTCGCGGCGCAGGCTTCTCCTGCCGCCGATATCATTAACGATAACGCCGATGCGCCGAGCCATTTCATTGCCTGTTTCATAACCGCTCCTTTCAGGGTTCGTCGAAAGGGTAAGCGGCGGCTTATAAAAATGGCATAGGGAAATGGAGGGGTTGGAGACCTTAAATTCATTCCGTCACTCTCTTGACTCCGCATGGCGTCGCGGCCATTTTGCTTTCATGAGCAAAGCATTCACCAAGGAGACCGACGGCGGCGAGGAGGAGATTGACGCGCCGGAAACGCTCCCTCCCCACTTCAAAAATTATATGACGCCGCGCGGCTTTGCCGCCATGCAGGAGGAATTGCAACGGCTGATGCGCAAGGAGCGCCCGAAGGTGGTTGAAACCGTCAGCTGGGCGGCGGGCAACGGCGACCGCTCGGAAAACGCCGATTACATTTACGGCAAGAAGCGCCTGCGCGAGATTGACCGGCGCGTGCGCTACCTGAAGCGCCGCCTGGAAAGCGCAGAGGTAGTGGATCCCGCGCGCCAGCAGAAGCTTGAGCAGGTGTTTTTCGGCGCCACCGTCACCTATGCCCGGGAAGACGACAGCGAGCAGACGGTGACGCTGGTGGGCATCGACGAGGCCAATGTCGCGGAGGGGAGGATCAGCTGGATCTCGCCGGTGGCCAAGGCGCTGATGAAAGCGCGGGTGGGAGACAGCGTTGCGCTGCGCACGCCTGCCGGAACGGAAACGCTGGAAGTGCTCTCCATCCGCTACACGCTGGACTAATCTTCAAAATGCCGGCTGAACCATTCGGCCGCGCGCCCCGCCACGTCCTCCAGCGCCCGGCTCTTCGAACAGATGGGTGGCGCCGGGAATGATCTCCAGCCGCGACTCCCCATTCAGCCGCTCCAGCGCTTCCCGGTTCCACGCCAACACCGGCGAATCATGCTCCCCGACCAGCAGCAAAGTGGCGGCCTTCACCTGCGGCAGCGCGTCCATCGCCAGATCGGGCCGTCCGCCGCGCGAAACCACCGCCGCCGCCATGTCCGGCTGGCGCGCCGCAGCAATCAGCGCCGCCGCACCGCCCGTGCTGGCGCCGAAATAACCGAGCTTCAACGCGCCAAAGGACGGCTGCGCCCGCACCCATTGGCCGATAACCGCTAAGCGCCCGGCCAGCATCGGAATGTCGAAGCGCAGGCGGCGCGTCATTTGGTCGATCGCTTCCTCGCCGGGAGTCAGCAGATCGATCAGCAGCGTGCCGACGCGACGGCCTTGCAGCACCTCCGCCACATAGCGGTTGCGCGGGCTTAAGCGGCTGCTGCCGCTGCCATGCGCGAAGACCACCATGCCCTTGGCATGCGCCGGAACGCATAAATCCCCGGTGAGGGTGAAGCCCTCCAGCGGAACGGCAACCGCAACCGTTTGATTATTGCCCGGTCGATTGTGAGGACGGGCGATCATGAATCGTCTTTCTTGCCAGCATGTCGCTGTTTAATTTTTCGAGACGGCGTTGCAGCCGGCGATAGCTTTTAACGAAGGCGGATTTCGTGGCCTCCCATGCTTTCTTCGAGGCGTTGCCCAGGCGCTCCGCCTGCCTGGCCGACTGCGCGCGCTGCGCCTTCAACGCCGCCAGCTCCTTGTCTATCCGGGCGGAGACAGCGGCGCTCCAGCGGGCGCTGTCCGCATTCAGCCGCTCTTCCAGCGTGCGCAGGCGCGCATCGAACGCATCGAGCATGCGCTTTGCCTGCCGCACCGCCTCATCGCGCTTTTCCACGGTGTATGACTGAATCGACTCCCGCGCGGCCGGGGCGCCGCC